>JALLON010000087.1 GCA_027717925.1 Acidobacteria bacterium AH-259-G07
AAGAAGCGGCGACCCCCCTGGCCACTGGGCCTGGAGGTCCGCTATGAACGACGCGAGTGGCAGTGATCCGCCGCAAGGCCCTGAACGCCCCGTAACCCTAGAGGATTTTCTGCAGGACTTGGACGTCTCCGGATGGCCCCGCCGCCTGAAGCTGATCCTGGTGGTTGTGGCAACCCTCCTTCTCCTGGTTGGGCTCAACTGGGCGCGTTCTTTTTACACTGATTGGCTTTGGTTTAGCAATCTAGGCTACCAGCAGGTCCTTCTGAAGATGGTGAGCACGAAAATCTGGCTATTTTTGGCGGGTGGACTCCTATTCGCAGCCATCGCCGCGACCAACCTCTACTTGGTGTTCCGTACTACTCGGGGACAGGCGCCTTTGGCCCAAACCGGTATTTCTCCACACCGTTACGCGGCAGTAAGACAACTCTTATCTTGGCTTTCTGTCGGGGCTGTAGCGCTGATTAGCTTGTTCCTTGCGGCCGAAGTGGCTCGACAGTGGGATAGCATTCTTCGTTTCCTCTCGGCAGTACCTTTTGACCAGCTAGACCCCATCTTCCAAAAGGATCTGGGGTTTTTTGTCTTTACCCTTCCAGTACTTCACTTCATCCAAAAATGGTTGCTGGAAACCTTGGTTCTGGTGACTCTAATGGTCGGCGTCCTCTATTATCTGTTTTCCCGATTGCGAGGGGAGGTCTTGACTTTTTCCGGTAGGGTCCAGGTCCACCTGGCCGGCTTGGGAACCACCATCTTTCTCCTGCTGGCGCTAGGACACTGGCTGGGGCGTTACGATCTCCTTTACTCCACCTCGGGAGCTGTTGTCGGTATTGGCTATACGGAGGCGAACGCGGGCATCCCGGTCCATTATCTGATGACCGGGGTAGCGATTTTGAGCGGCATCCTGCTGAGTGTTGGGGCCTTTTCGTCCGGCCGCCGTCTGACCTATTGGGCCATAGGTCTGTGGTTTGGGCTGAACATCGTGGCTGGTTCGGTGCTGCCTGCGTTAATCCAGCGATTCTATGTAGAACCAAGTGAGTTCGCGAGAGAAGAACCCTACTTAGCAAACCACATCCAGCTGACCCGCCAGGCTTACGCTTTAGACCAACTGCAGTCACAAAGCCACCCGGCCAGAGGAACCGTCGAAGCCGATACCGTTGCCCAGAATCAGGGCACGGTTCAAAACGTACGCTTGTGGGATGAAGGTCCTCTTCTTCAGAGTTACAACCAGATCCAATTTTTCCGTCTCTACTACGACTTTTTGTCCGTTACGACCGACCGCTACGTCATCGATGGGCAGTTGCGGCAGGTCATGCTTTCCACGCGGGAGATTTCCGCCGAGAAACTACCTCAGGAGGCTCAACGGTGGGTGAACCGCTATTTGCAGTTTACCCACGGCTATGGAGTTGCAATGAGTCCGGTCACGGAAGTCGACTCAGGTGGGCGTGCCGCCTTCTTCTTGAAAGACGTCCCGCCCCAGGGAAAGATTTCACTCGAACGCCCCGAGATCTACTATGGTCTAAAGAGCCTGGACTCCATTATTGTCCGTACCAGGATGCAGGAGATTAACTATCCCGGGCGGGATGGCCCGGTCTACACCCGCTACGAGGGACAAGGAGGAGTCCTTCTCAGCTCCTTGTTTCGGCGACTACTTTATGCCTGGCAGTTCCGTGATCTCAACATACTGATTTCCGGGGAAATTGAGCCACAGAGTCGAATTCAATATCGGCGAACCGTTCCCCAGCGGTTCTCCACGCTCACGCCCTTTCTCCTGCGTGACCAAAACCCTTACGTTGTCGTTGCCGATGGGCGTTTGTTCTGGATTCAAGACGCCTATACGGTGACCAACCGATATCCTTACTCCACGGCTTGGCAGGGCCAATTCAACTACATCCGCAACAGTGTTAAAGCGGTGATCGACGCATATCACGGCACGGTGGACTTTTACATTGCCGATCCCACGGATCCCTTGGTTCAGACTTATCAGCGCATCTTTCCCGGGCTCTTCAAGCCCTTGGAAGAGATGCCCGCATATCTGCAGCCCCACCTCCGCTATCCATTAGACTTCTTTACAATCCAGGTCCAAATGCTCCTTCAATATCACATGCAAGATCCTGGGGTGTTCTATAACAAGGAGGATCAGTGGGCTCTTCCACTGCAAACTTCGTTCGGCGGCACGTCGACGTTGGAGCCCTACTATATCGTGGCCCGCCTTCCCGATGAGGATCGAGAAGAGTTCCTCCTCATCCAGCCTTTTACCCCGGTCGCCCGCCATAACTTGGTTGCCTGGATTGCCGCTCGCAACGATGCTCTCCACTATGGAGAACTCGTCCTCTTTCACTTTCCCTCGGGCCGACATGTGGATGGTCCAAACCAGGTAGAAGCCAGGATCGACAATGACGCCATTATTTCAGAGCAGTTCACGTTGTGGGGACAGGTGGGATCTGAGGTATCGCGCGGCATCCTCCTCGTCATCCCGCTGGGAGATTCCATACTTTATGCCGAGCCGGTTTTCCTAAGACCGGAGGCACTG
The DNA here is from genome assembly GCA_027717925.1 of Acidobacteria bacterium AH-259-G07. Classification (GTDB taxonomy): domain Bacteria; phylum Acidobacteriota; class UBA6911; order RPQK01; family JADFOI01; genus JALLOL01. Next base: position 2,528 of record JALLON010000087.1, read on the forward strand.
GAATTCCCCGAACTGCGCCGGATCATTCTCGCCGATGCCACCAAGGTGGTCATGCACGCTACACTCGAGCATAGTGTCCGAGCTCTGGTTGGCGAACTCCCCACGGTTGCTCGTACCGGTAGCGACGAAGTGGAAGAGCAGGTTGCAACTGTGTTGGAAGAGCGGGCGCCACCGCCCTTGAGATCGCAGGAGCTGGAGGCTATCAAAGCCGGGCTACAGGAGGCTCTCGAGAAGCTTCGGGAAGTGCTGGATCGGCTCCAGAGAGCGACCCCCCGTTGATCCAAGCCTCGGATCGAGGGCGTGGGTCATTCAACAGCTTCGGGAAGCCACGCCCTTCGGTCGTCAGGTCCCTTGCACTCTCGCCCTGTTTTGCTAACATAGCAGCTTGTATGCTGCAGCACATTAACGATATCCATAACCCCGCCGAACCCATCTTGGCGGGGTGCCTTTGATCCGGTAGTGCCTCATACGCTTCAACAGCAACACAGATGGAGTCGCTGGACATCGAACAGCCGCAAGCCCTCATCCGCTATTTGAGACGGACCGGGCGCGTCGGAGCGAAAGAACAGATTCAAATACGCAAGCTGACCGGCGGCGTCTCCAACCGGACAGTCCTGGTCGAGCGTCCCACAGGTGAAGCGTGGGTCCTCAAGCAAGCCTTGCCCAAACTCAGAGTGCCGGTGGACTGGTTCAGCAGCCCGGCCAGGACCCATCGGGAGGCGTTGGGCCTGCAGTGGCTGGCCCGTCTGGCTCCGGCGGAAAGCATCACACCTTTTGTCTTCGAAGATCGGCAACATCATCTGCTGGCCATGCACGCTGTTGGACAGCCCCATCACAACTGGAAATCATTGTTACTGGCCGGTCAACTCGATCTGAATCACGTCAGGCAATTCGGCGCACTCCTGGGGACCATCCACCGCAAAGCGCTGGCCTTCAAGAAGGAGATCTCCAGAATTTTCGGAGACCGCTCTTTCTTCGAGTCTTTGAGAGTGGAACCGTACTATGCCTATACAGCACAGCAAATCCCAACCGCCGGCTTTCTGACGAACCTGATCCGGGAAACCCGAAGACGGCACATCACACTGGTGCATGGAGACTACAGTCCTAAGAATATTCTCATATACCGGAACCATCTGGTGCTGCTGGACCACGAAGTCATTCACTTCGGGGATCCGGCCTTCGATCTGGGTTTTTCCCTGACCCACTTACTCAGCAAAGCTCATCATGTCACTGCTCTCCGTCCGGCTCTGGCCCAGGCAGCCAAATATTATTGGCAGGTGTACATCGAGGTACTCGACCCAGCCGAGGGGACAACCGATCTGGAGGAACAGGTCGTGCTTCATACGCTCGGGTGCCTGCTGGCCAGGGTCAGCGGTCGCTCTCAACTGGAATACTTCAGTCAGGGAGAACGCGTCAGACAGCGCGAGATCGTGATGGGGCTCATGCAGGATCCGCCTCTTGACGTTCCCCGTTTGATTGAGGAGTTTATTTCGAGGCTTGGATCTCATGCCTATGATTGATCGCCTCACTGCGCGGGAAATTTTGGACAGCCGCGGCTGCCCCACTGTCGAAGCCACCTGCGAACTCAAAAGCGGTGCCCGGGGCACTGCCTCGGTGCCCTGCGGCGCTTCGACCGGATCCGCCGAAGCATCGGAAGTTCGGGATCGGGATTCCAAGAGATATGGGGGGCTGGGTTGCCGGAAGGCGGTCCGACACATCAACGAGGAGCTGAACCGGGCCCTTGGCGGAAACGATCTTGCCACCCAGCGCGACCTTGATCACCGAATGGTGGAACTCGACGGCACCCCGAACAAGGGGCGTTTGGGCGCCAATGCCCTCCTGGCCGTATCACTGGCTTACGCGCGGGCGGCAGCTCGGGAACGCAACCTTCCCCTTTTCCAGTATTTCGCAGAGTTACTGGGTAAGTTCCCCCGCTGCTTGCCCCGGCCCACCATCAACCTTTTCAGTGGAGGGAAGCATGCGGGTGGTCAGGTGGAGATCCAGGATGTGATGGTCGTCCCGCTCGGCGCAGGCAGCATGGAAACCGCGCTTGAAATGACCCATGCCATCTATCAGGGCGCCGTTGAACTGGGCCGGCGTAAGTATGGGGCGCGCCCTCTGACAGCGGACGAAGGAGGTCTGGCCCCTCCCTTCCCGGGACCGGAAGCCATGCTGGAAGACACGCTGCAATCGATCACGGCAGCGGGGCTGGAACCGGGACGGGACGTGGCCATCGCCATCGACCTGGCTGCCAGCCACTTCTTCCGGAAGGGGCGTTACCACCTCGGGGGCCAAGCCCTTGACAGCTCGGCAATGATCGAGCACATCGCCGGTTGGCTGCAGCGTGCTCCCATCATCAGCATCGAGGACGGACTGGCCGAGGAAGACTGGGAAGGCTGGCCCAAACTCCTCCGCAAGCTGGCCGGTCGTGCCCTGGTCTTGGGTGATGATTTGCTGTGCACCAATGCGAGGCGGATCGAGCGAGCGATCGCCGCCCGAGCGGCCAACGCTCTTCTGTTGAAGGTGAACCAGGTGGGAACCGTGACGGAGGCACTCGAATCCTGCCGGCTGGCCAGAGCGGCCGGATGGAAAGTCAGCATCAGCGCTCGCAGTGGCGAAACCGAGGATGACTGGCTTGCCGACCTGGCCGTAGGCTGGTCCGGGGATTATGTCAAGATTGGCTCTATCACCCACTGCGAACGACTGGCCAAATACAACCGGCTGCTGGCCATCGAATCGCTCACGGGGTTGTCTCTGCCCGGCTGAATCACTTCACGGGCATTGTTGCATAAATCGTACAGAACTGGTTTCAAGAACTCAAGCGGCTGGTGCCGACGGGGGAATGACTGCAGCTTCAGCACCTTAGAATGGCCCCATCTATTCTTTGCATTTCCATATAAAACCGTCAGCTGAGATTGCCCTCCAACGGCGAAGAGTTTAGTATCTGCTATGGCAGAGATTGGAGGTAAGTGTTGGTCGGAAAGACCATCTCTCACTACAAGATTCTGGAGAAACTGGGTGGCGGTGGGATGGGTGTGGTTTACAAGGCCGAAGATATACGGCTAGGCCGCTTTGTAGCCTTGAAGTTCCTGCCTGAGAAGTTCGCTCACAATCGCCAAGCACTGGAACGTTTCCAGAGAGAAGCGCGTGCTGCTTCAGCACTGGATCACCCGAACATCTGCACCATCCATGACATTGGTGAACATGAAGGGCAACCCTTCATTGTCATGCAGTTCCTGGAAGGGCAGACACTCAAGCATCGCATCCAAGGCAAATCGCTGGAGACGGATGAGATATTGGATCTGGGGATTCAGATTGCGGATGCTCTAGATGCTGCTCACTCCAAGGGGATTGTCCATCGGGACATTAAACCTGCCAACATCTTCATTACCCAAAGAGGCGATGCCAAGGTGCTGGACTTTGGGCTGGCGAAATTGACCCAGCAGCCTGAAGTGGACTCCAAGATGCCGACGCCCCAGGTGCAGGAGGAGTTACTGACCAGTCCTGGTACGGCTCTTGGAACTGTGGCTTATATGTCTCCGGAGCAGGCCAGGGGTGAGGAACTCGACGCTAGGACGGATCTCTTTTCCCTGGGTGTGGTTTTGTATGAGATGGCCACTGGTAGTTTGCCATTCAAAGGCAACACTACTGCGATTGTGTTTACTGAGATTCTGACGAAAGCCCCAACGTCTCCAGTGCGTTTGAATCCTGAAGTGCCGGATCAGTTAGAGAACATCATTAATAAGTCTCTAGAGAAGGACAGGGACATTCGTTGTCAGTCCGCGAAAGAGTTGTTGACAGACCTCAAGAGGCTGAAGAGAGATACATCAGGAGAATCAGCAGTCAGCACAGATGTGGCTACTGCCAGCGCAGCCAAGAAGCGGAGTTACTTCTGGCCCACGGTAGCTGGAGCAGTAGTGATTCTGGTTGTTTTGGCCTTTGTCCTGTTTGGGCCGTCTGGTGCTGCCCCAGCGGAGGGCATCGACTCCATTGCCGTGCTGCCCATTGAGAATCGAACCAATGATCCTGAGTTGGATTTTCTCACTGAAGGCATTGCTCAGGGTGCCCTCAATCGGCTCTCCCAGTTGAGTCAACTGCAAAAGGTTGTCTCCGCCATTGCCGTGGAGCGCTACAAGAAAGAAGCCATTGATGCCAAGACAGCTGCAGAGGAGCTGGGTGTCCAAGGAGTGGTCAGGGGCTACTTGCGACAACTCGGAGAGGAGATAGTCCTTTACGTGGAGTTGCTGGATGGTAGAGACAATCGCAGTGTGTGGGGCGATCGTTTTACGCGCACCCGCTCCAATCTGCTGGAGATAGAAGAGGAGTTTGCCAGGGAGATTGCGGAAGCCCTGGGCCTGCAGTTGACGGGAGAGCAGCGGGAAGATCTCGCCAAGCGCTACACGAAAAACATTGACGCCTACCAGGCCTACTGGAAGGGACGGAGTTACTGGAACCAGAGGTCCAAGGAGGGGTTCGATCAAGCCATCCGGCACTTTAGCCGGGCGATTGAATTAGACCCCAACTACGCTTTGGCTCTTACGGGCCTGGCCGACACCTTCGCTCTGCAAGGCTTCTATCTTCCTGTGTCTCGGAAAGACATGTATTTAGCAGCGGAGAAGGCAGCGAGAAAGGCCATCGATCTGGATGACACACTGGCCGAAGCCCACGCTTCACTGGGGTGGATCCGGCTCGACTACAATCGGAACTGGACGGCTGCTGAGAGGGAGCTGCTGCGGGCCATCGAACTCAACCCTAAGTATCCGACTGCACACCACTGGTATGGTATCTACTTACTCGTGGTGGGACGGGTCAAGGAAGCCTTGTCTGAATTGGAGCTAGCTCGGGAACTGGCCCCACTGGCGCCTCGGATCAGCGCGGATGTCGGTTGGGCCTTGATTGAGAATGGTGAATACGACCTCGCCATAGAGCAATTGAGAAGAACGCTCGAATTAGAGCCGAACTTCGCACCGGCTTATCTAAACCTTGGGAGGGCCTATTGGCGCAAAGACATGCCCGAGGCAGCAGTCGAAAATTGTCAAAAGGCAGTTGATTTGGGTTCCTTTTATGCTCAAGGAGCTCTGGGGGCGGCCTATGCGAATGCGGGAAGAAAAGCGGAAGCTTTGGACGTAGTGCAAAAATTAACAGCTGCTGACGCTTCTCCCAGCCTTATCGCACGAGTCTACAGTGGGTTGGGCGAGAAGGATAAAGCCTTTGAATGGTTGACCAAAGGCCTTGAGGAAAATGAATACGACACGCACATGTATGTCAAATCGGAACCGATGTTTGACTCCCTCCGCTCGGACCCTCGCTTCCAAGACCTGTTACGCCGCATGGGTTTGGAGCCTTGAGTGGAGCGCCGAACAACGTCGTCCTGGAAATTATGAGATGTATGACAACTACGAGGTAGAAGGAGGTGCTGCTCGATGAGAGCCGTTTGGAAAAATGTCACTCTCGCCGAAAGTGACCAGACCATTGTGGTGGAAGGCAATCATTATTTCTCACCTGAGTCCATCAACAGGGAATATTTTGAAGAAAGTGACACGCACACCACCTGTTCTTGGAAGGGGCAAGCCAGTTACTACCACATCACAGTGAGTGGACAACGGAATGAGGATGCCGCCTGGTACTACCCACAGCCCAAGGGGGCGGCAGTGGAGATCAAAGACCATATCGCCTTTTGGAAGGGTGTTGAGGTCGCTCCGTAAAGTCCTGGACATTAAAGCAACGGGACGTGAGTGCGAACACCGGCGCATCGTTCCACCTTGAAACTCGGTGTGGTGGTCCAACGATCTTTGCGCGCCCGATTCCGCGGTCGCAGCGTGGCCTTCGACGGTGACGAATCTGCACCGACACCAACCCTTGAACGTGTCGCACCAGAAGACCTTGTCCTTGTCGCAGACAAGATAGTTCGGCGTCGAGTCGGTGCATCCAATGACGCTTTCCAGAAACCTGCGAACAGCCAGTGAGTCGCCTGGACCAGCACAGTACGGTACGTTGAGGAGGCCGAGCGAGCGCAACACTGGCCTGTAAATGTTACAGATGTTGAAACTGGCAAAAGCAACAACGGCAGTAAACGTAACGTAACGATTATCTATAACGGAACGATTATCTGTAAGCGTTACAGATGTTGAAACTGACTAAAGATAATGGCAGTAAACGTAACGCAGCCGATCATCTGTAACGGAACGATTATCTGTAAACGTTACAGATGTTGAAACTGACAAAAGACAACGGCAGTAAACGTAACGAACGGCGTTCACAATAACAGGCCATTTGTTTCGGGTTACCGGTCTCAGGTGCTCTCATTAGGCAAGCGCTTCCTTCACTGCCGCGATATGCTCTGGAGTTGTTCCGCTGGAACCCCCGATAATCTTTGCCCCTGTCGAAAGCCACTCTTTCGCAAATTCGCGGTACTTTCCGGGGGGTGTCTCTTCGGTGTTGACGAAGCTAGGATAGAAGTCAGGCTTCCAGCTTGGGGGACTGTACTTCCCGACCATGGCTTTAGCCCCTGCTGGTCCACCATTGAGGATGGATGGCAGACTTTTCGAGACAACATCCGGCGGAGCGGCGGACAGAAGGATGGCCCCGGCCCCCTCATCCCGGGCGATCTTTCCTGCCTCTGATAATGATTCCCCACTCAGGAGATTCCCGTGGAGGTCCGGGATTAGGCTCACCCAGACGGGAAGTCCACGCCTCCCTGAGTGAGAACCTGTACACATTCGGCATGGTGAGCGTAACATTCCTCGACATCGGGCGAGAGGTCCGGCCGGAAAAGGTGCTGAAGCGGAGATATGGAGCCGGCAATGGGAACGACACCGTCTTTCCCCGTTTCCCTCAGCGCTTCCCGTGCCAGGACGATGGCTTGACTGCAGAGCTGCTGCGCCTTAGTCGCGAGCCCCGGAGCGCCGATCTCTGCCATATGCTCTTGGTCGCGGAAGAAGTTGATAAAGTTCCTTTTCGTCAGATTGAAGGTGTGCGAAGTGATGACGTCTGCCCCGGCTTTGAGGTAATCGATGTGGATCTGCTGGATGACATCGGGAGCGTCCTCGATCCCGTGCTGCCGCCACCGAACTCCCCGACGCATCCCTTCCGTTCCGATCCCGCCATCGAGAATGATGGGCGAACCTGAGGAGAGTTTACTTCTGATGTTGTCGTAGCTCATGGTGAAATGGCGGGAAGGCATCTACCCTCACCCGGCCTGCCCGAATCCGTTCAACAACTCTAGCCCGGATTATTCATGAATGCCCGGGCATGAACCGCCAAGACGCAAGGAACGCTAAGCGACGGACAGCAGGGAGGGACAGTCCGCACACAGACTGTCCCTCCCTGCTGTCCGTTATCTTGGCGCCC
>JALLON010000088.1 GCA_027717925.1 Acidobacteria bacterium AH-259-G07
TCGTTGGTTCAAGCTGTCTGTGTACCGGCGAGTTTCCGGACAGCCTCAAGAGCTGCATCGTAGTTGGGATGGTTGCTCACCTCCTTGACGTACTCCACATGCCGGAGGGTATTCTCTTCGTCGATCACAAAAATCGCGCGCGAGTTCAACCGCAGCTCCTTGATCAGGGTGCCATATCTGGACCCAAACTTAGCATCTCGATGGTCGGAGAGCATAACCAACTTTTCCACACCACTCGCGGCACACCAGCGACTCTGGGCAAAAGGAAGGTCCATGCTGACCGTGTAAATCTTCACATCAGGCAAACTGGCCGCCTCTTCATTAAAGCGCCGAGTCTGGGCATGGCAAACGGGCGTGTCAAGCGAAGGTACCACACTGAACACTCGAAGCCCACGAGTATCGGCCAGAGTCACCGGCTTTAGGTCTTTCCCGACGACGACAAAATCAGGGGCCTTGTCACCAACTTTCAACTCAGGGCCAACCAGCGTAAAAGGCTGGTCTTTAAGAGTAACCGCGTTCGGTCTTTCAACACTCATCTTCGTCTCCTCCTTTACAAAACTAGGGCTATTTTAACCCAGCATGAAATCAGGGACTACCGATTGTGAGGAGCCAGAGGTCAGAAGCCAGAATTGAGAATCCAGAATCCAGAATCCACAAGAAAGCATTCAACCTGAAACCTGAAACCTGGAACCTGGAACCTGGAACTTTAAAAGCTCAAACCTTCAACTTAGAACTTTGGAACCTTCAGGATGCTCCGGCGTATCCAATTCCAGCACCGGCTCAACGGATAGTTATGAACAATACATAGATATAATATAGACAATACATGGACACAGTAAGTTCGTCGACGTAAAATGGCGTCTGAGGGAGGTGCAGATTGTTGGTAGAAGATGAAACTTTTTCCCGAATCAGGCATCAAAGAGATAGGCGAAAAAGAAGAAAAGTGACTTCGTCAAGACTAATAGAAAAAGGGCCAGCTACATTCAATATAGAAAGAAAGATGAAAGCAACAGTTCTTGAAAGCGAAGGTCTGTATCCACAGACGAAAAAGCCGGATCCTTCTCTGCGAAATCTGGCCTTGGGTATTCTGCTTCAGGCCTTCCGCGATATAGTCTCCCCGAAAAAGGCTTCCAATAAAGAATGGGAAGTGTGGAGACAAGATGCCATCGAATGGTTTTACTCCACCGAAACCCACCCAGGAAGCTTGCTGTGGGTATGCGAAATCTTGGAAATGGACCCCAAGGAGCTTCGACAATGGCTGCGTGATTACAGGTGCAGCAACCGCGATCGCAGGAAGGAGATGGCCAAAAAGCTGGTCCGGTTCCAGATCAGACACTGAAGTGGGATCCTTCAAAGGGTCACTGCCGCCAAGGGAGGCTCCACTTGGCAGTTGGCTGATCCAATTAACATAAATTCCTTTTTTGACTTCCGGTCGGCAGTCGATCGGCTTTGCTGTTTCTCCATTCAAAGTCAATGCTCTTCAAGTTCTTTGTGGTAGTCATCTTTTTAGGATATTTGACCCTTTTGGGTCTCATATTGGTGCGCCAGCTCTTCCATCCTCGCAAGAGCGAGCCTGTTCATAAGAAGTATTCTGAATTCGATGACTTTCGGGGTGAGGTGGTGCTGGAACTGCAAGATGTGGAGAAGTCCTTTGATCATCCTGTCCTAAAAGGAATCAACCTCAAACTCAGCCGCGGTCAAACTTTAGGCGTTTTGGGCAAGAGCGGCAGCGGCAAGAGTGTTGCTCTGAAGCTGATTGCGGGACTTCTCAAACCCGACCGGGGTCATATTCTTTTTAAGGGAAAAGATATCACCACCATGAGCGAGCGAGAGCTGCTGGAGCTGCGCAAGCGAGTCTCTTACGTCTTCCAAGGAGGGGCTGTCTTTGATTTTCTAAACGTCAGAGAGAACATCGCCTATCCCCTTCGCGAGATGGGAATTAGCGACGAAGAAAGAATCCGAGAGCGAGTGGACTATTTACTAACCGCGGTGGAGATGGAGAATATGGGGGATCTACACAAAGATGAACTTAGCAGCGGATCTAAAAAACAAGTCGCGATTGCTCGGGCCATCGCCAACAATCCAGAAATGATTCTCTACGATGAGCCAACTACTGGTGTCGACCCCATCATCAAAAAATCACTGAGCCGATTGATTCGCAAGGTAAACAAACAGGAGCACTTGACCTCCATCGTGGTCACCCACGACCTGAAGTGCACTGAGATCGTGGCTGATCGGATCATACTGCTCAAGGACGGAGGCATCCACTTTGAAGGCAACAAGGAAGAGTTCCACGCTTCCTCTGACCCTTATGTCCAGGCTTTTATCGCCGGCAAGCGGTTCGAAGAAGAGGAGCAACCGCTAAGCGCGTAGGGGACAGAATTCAGAATTCAGAAACCAGAAGCCAGAATCCAGAATTCAGAATCCAGAATATGAACACACAGGAGAAGATTGTTTGGTCGAAACATGAAGTTAAGTTAAGTTTTTTCCTCATCACCCCATTCGACGCTGGGAACGGTTGGGACAGCTGATGAAATTCAAGTTAGTTATTCTGACTTTTGAATTCAGAATTCTGAATTCTGGCTTCTGAATTCTGAATTCTAGTTCCTGCGGAGATGCCGACCTTTCAATTCCTCCATCATTTCGGACAGCGTCACTCCCCTTTGCGCCAAGAAGACCAGGAGGTGGTAAAGTAAATCGGCAGCCTCTTCGACGGATCGTGCTTTGTCTTGAGAAACCGTGAGTACAACCTCAATGGCCTCTTCGCCCACTTTTTTTGCAATCTGCGGTAATCCCTGGGCAAACAGTGAGGCGGTATAGGAGCCGTCGGGCATCTCCTTTTGTCGATTTTCAATTAGCCGTTCCAAATAACCCAGAAACTCCAGTGCAGTGAATTCATTATCTTCACCAAAACAGGAAAGCGTGCCACGATGACAGGTGGGCCCTTGAGGTTCCACTACCACGATCAGGGCGTCGCCATCGCAATCCTTCCTAATCTCCTTCAGCCTCAGATAGTTTCCGGAGGTTTCACCTTTCGTCCAGAGAGCCTGCCGACTTCGACTCCAGAAAGTCACCAATCCACCCTTTAGTGTCTTCTCCAGAGCGGCCTGGTTCATGAAGCCGAGCATCAGCACTCGGCCTGTTTGTCCATCCTGAACAATCGCCGGGATCAAACCGTTTGTTTTCTGCCAATCTAATTGGTTTATGTCCATGATTAAGCCATTGAGTTCTGTTGAGCCAAGAGCTATGAGCTGAGGTTCCAGGTTTCAGGTTCCAAGTTCCAAGTTTCAGGTTTCAAGATTTTCCGTGTACCCTTGAAACTTGGAACCTGGAACCTGGAACCTGGAACGTGTCAGTTGTCAGCTGATGGCTACCTCCTTACAACAACCCCGTTTCTGGCCAGATATTCCTTCACGTGTGCGATGGAATAGCGATCGTAGTGGAAAATACTGGCTGCCAGGACCGCGTCTGCACCGCCCGCCTCTAGACCTTCCAGAAGATGCTGCGGGCAGCCAGCTCCACCGGAAGCAATCAACGGTATTCGAGTGCTCCCGGACACCGTTTGTAAGAGTTCCAAATCGTATCCATTTTGGGTACCATCTCGGTCCATGGAGGTGAGAAGAATTTCGCCCGCCCCCAGCTCTTCTCCCAGACGAATCCATTTCAAGGCATCACGGTCGGTTTCGACGCGACCACCGTTGATGAAAACTCTCCAACCGTTGTTCGTGCGCTTGGCGTCGACAGCCAACACGATGCATTGAGATCCAAAGGCAAGTGCCGACTCACGCAGCAAGTCAGGATGCCTCACTGCCGCGCTATTAATCGACACTTTATCGGCTCCCGCTCGAAGCAGTTCCTGAACCTGCTCGATTGTGCTAATTCCCCCACCCACAGTAAAAGGGATAAAGATCGAATCGGCCACTCGCCTCACCCAATTCACAACTGTCTTGCGCTCTTCTACGGTGGCTGTGATGTCTAGAAAAACCAGTTCATCCGCCCCTTCCCGATAGTAGCGGTAGCCCAGCTCGACGGGATCCCCCGCGTCTTTCAGGTCAACGAAATGGATTCCCTTGACCACGCGTCCTCCTGCCACGTCTAAACAGGGAATGATTCGTTTAGCCAGCATGAACCAGCTTCTCCCATGCGATTTGTCCCTCATACAAAGCACGTCCCACCACCACCCCTTTGACACCGATCTTTTCGAGTCTTGAAATGTGTTCCAGGCGGCTGATTCCCCCGGCCGCGATCAGCGTGATCTCGCGGGTCAGTTGAGGCACCAACTCAATATAAGTTGAGTAGTGGGGCTGCTTGAGTGTGCCGTCGCGCTCAATGTCGGTGCAGATCACCTGAGCAATTCCCCATCTGCAAATTCGATCCAGTGCTTTCTTCAATTCAACACTGCTCTGCTCCATCCAGCCTTGGCTGTGAAGCTTTTTCCCTTTGAAATCAAGGCTAATAATGAACGCACTTGGACTCCACTTTTCCACCCAGCGCGTCACCCTCTCGGGTTCCCTCAAGACCACCGTCCCTAAAATCAGATATTGCGCACCCCAGTCAAGAAGCTCAGACACATCCTCGCTGCTTCGAATCCCTCCTCCTACCTGGACCGGAATGCCTACGGCGTCAATCACATCTCGAATCATTTGGCGATTGTGACCTGAACCTGAACGCGCTCCCTCAAGATCCACCACATGCAGCCGCTTAAAGCCGGCCGACTGGAACTCCCGCGCCTGCTCAACCGGATCCTTTTCATATGTCATCTGTCTCTCGAAGTCCCCCTGATAAAGACGGACACATTTCCCGGCGACTAGATCGATGGCAGGAATCACCAACACGACTAACGGACCTCCAAAAAATTATTAAGCACTCTGAGACCAATCTCCCCTGATCTTTCCGGGTGAAACTGCACTCCCCAAAAGTTTTCTTTGGTTACAACCGAGGCAAAACAGTCTCCGTACTGGGTCACGGCCGCGGTGACTTCATTCGCAGCGGGAGCAAAATAACTGTGTATAAAGTAAAAGAAACTCTGGCCGGGAATATCCTTGAACAAAATGGAGGCGGACTGGCAGGACTCACCTAATTGTCTGACCTGATTCCAACCAATGTGAGGTACTTTGACCTGAGAGGTGTCAAACTTGTGAACCGTTCCCGGGAGAAGTCCCAGACACGGAGTGTTGTCCTCCTCGGAAACTTCGAACAGGAGTTGCAGTCCCAAACAAATTCCCAAGAAAGGGACTTGAAGGCGCTGCAGTACTTCGACCAATCCCTGCTCGGCTAAGGACTCCATTGCTGCTCCGGCCGATCCCACTCCGGGTAGTATCACTTTGTTAGCCTGGCTTACAACCGCTGGATCGCCCGAGAAGATAAAATCCGCCTGGAGGTATTTTAGGGCATTTCCCACGTTGTATAGATTGCCGGCTTTGTAATCGATAACGACGATCATGTGCTTTCGTGCTGTCGTGCTGTCGTGCCGAATCCTACAGCACCCCTTTTGTCGAAGGAACCTCCCCTTTCGCCTTCGGGTCGATCCGGACCGCCATTCGAAGCGAACGGGCAAACCCTTTGAACATTGCTTCAATACGATGGTGTTCATTTTCTCCCGGGTTGAGAAAGTTGAAATGCAAATTGAGCCTGGCTTCGACGGCCAGAGATCGAAAAAAATGGGGGATCAATTCGGTCGAAAGATCTCCGATCTTCTCCCGCTGAGGTCGATAGTTACAGCAAAAAGCAAAACGTCCCCCCAGATCCACGGCTACCGCAATTAAGACCTCATCCATAGGAAGCAGGACAAACCCGTATCGTTCAATCCCCTTTTTTCTCCCCAGGGCTTTATTTAACGTCTGACCCAGAACAATTCCTAAATCTTCAGTGAGGTGATGATCATCTACCTCCAGATCTCCTTCGGCCCTGGCTTTGAGATCGATCCGGGCGTGACGAGCCAATAAGTCGAGCATGTGCTCAAGAAATCCCAACCCCACACGGCAGGTACACTCCCCTTGGCCGTCCAGATTCAAATTGACCTCAATTTGTGTTTCACGGGTTTCCCTTTTAACAGATGCGGTGCGTCGGCTCATAAAATCCCCTTCACGATCCTTTGCAATTCACCGAGAAATAAATCATTCTCTGACGAGATTCCGATACTTACTCGAATGCAATTCTTCAGCCCCGGCAGCAAACTCCGGTCCCGAACAACGATTCCTTTCTGCAGAAGTCGCTGGCAAATCTGAGTTGCCCCGGGACAGCGAAAGAGTAGGAAGTTGGCCTGAGAAGGAAAGACTTTTTCGATTTGGGGTATCTCTCTCAGGCATTCGGCCACCCTATCACGCTCCTTTCGGATCTCCTCGACGTGAATCAAGTGACTGGCTGGCTGGCTGAGCACCCGGCAGCCGTTTTCCATACTCAGGGCGTTCAGGTTATAAGGGGCCTTTACTCTCAAAAAGTGGGAAATAATCTGAGCAGAAGCGACGGCGTAACCGAGGCGAATTGCTGCTCTTCCAAAGGCCTTCGACAACGTCCTGAGAAGAATGAGATTAGGAACCTCTTGGAGTTCCATTACCAGAGAGGGCTGATCGGCAAACTCAATGTAAGCCTCATCGACCATCACAATCCCTTTCCATTTTCGGCAGAGGTGGAAAATTTGACGGCGATCTAACAAGTTGCCGGTCGGGTTATTAGGTGAGCACAGGAACAGAACCTTCGTGTCATCAGACACCACTTTCAAGAACTGCTTTGCGTTAAAATCAAACCTTTTGTCGAGCCGAAACTCAAATGAGGGAATCCCGAAGACATTGGCTGTCACTCGATACATTCCGTAGGTGGGCTCGGCGATGGCGATGCGGTCTTGCCCAGGCCGGCAGAACACTTTAAAAATCCAATCCAGCACCTCATCAGAGCCCGCACCCGCCGCTACATTCTCGACCCTTATTCCCAGGTATCGCGCAATGGTTTCTCTCAGTCGGCACTGGAAAGGGTCCGGGTAGCGGTTTAATTGGACACCCTCCCACTCTTGGGAGTAAGGGTTCTCGTTGGCATCGAGCAAAATCCCCTCCTGGATCTTCTCTCGGGCACAGTGATAAGGTTCCAGGTTTAGAATATTCGGCCGAATCAACCGCGTAACATCTATTTCGTAGCCTTTGAATTCTGAGTCCTGAGCTTTTGAGCTCTTGAGTTTTGAGTTTTGAGTTCTGAGTTTTGAGTTTTGAGTTGCAACTTCTGAGCTCAACTTTCTGAATTCTGGATTCTGGATTCTGGATTCTGAATTCACTCGGACGCGAACAGCACGCCGGTGCCCTTCCAAACCCTCCAATTCCGCGAGTGTTTCCAGCGTAGGAGCCAGTTGCTGAAGCCCTTGGCTGGTCAGCTCCTGAAAAGTGATTTTCTTTACAAAGCTATCCAGAGACACACCTGAGAAGGCGCGGGCAAGACCCGAGGTGGGCAGCGTGTGATTCGTGCCTGAAGCATAGTCTCCGGCGACTTCAGGAGACCAGGCTCCCAAGAAGACCGACCCGGCGCATCGTACTTTTTTAATCCATTGCTTCGGAGTTTCCAGGTGCAGAATCAAGTGCTCGGGGGCATACAAATTGGCAAAGTCAAAAGCTTCTTCCATGGACTCGGCCAAGAGGCCAAAACTGCTACGGAGCGACTCTGACGCGAAATTTTTGCGAGGTAAATCTTGGATCTGGTGCCACACCAGCTGGGCAACTTCTTCCAAAACCTGGCTGGAAGTAGACACCAGAACGGCCCGACTGTCACTCCCATGTTCAGCCTGGGAGATGAGGTCACTGGCAACCCATTTAGGAGCGGCTGAATCGTCGGAAATGACCAGCACCTCCGTTGGTCCAGCTACCATGTCAATGGCAATCCCTTTCAACGTGGCCAATAATTTGGCCGTTTGGACCCAGCGACTACCCGGGCCGAGAATCTTATCGACTTTGGGAACAGTCTCCGTTCCCAATGCCATGGCGGCAATAGCCTGCGCTCCGCCGATCGTAAAAACTTGGCTGATACCCGCGATTTCTGCTGCCAAGAGAACTTCAGGGGATATCCTCAAGTCATCCTGCGGCGGCACACACAAAATAATGCTTGGACAGCCGGCCAATTGGGCAGGAATTCCCAGCATGAGGACAGTGGAAGGGAGAATCACATTTCCACCGGGGACATAAAGGCCCACCGAGTCAATCGGTCGGCTTTCCCGCCAGCAGCAGACACCGGGCTCGACCTCCAGCGGTTTTTCGGAAATCTGTTGGGCGGCGTGAAACTTGCGGATGTTCTGCGCGGCCCTTTCCAATGCTCTCACCACCTGGCTGGAGACATTGTGTCTTGCCTGAGAAAACTCTGCCATTGGAACTCCAATCTCCCGGATCTCCACTCCGTCAAATTGACGCGTATACTGGCGGACAGCCTCATCACCTCGGGCTGAGATATCATCGAAAATAGTCCGGCAGGTTTCCATCACCGAAGGATCGGCAATGGGATTACGGCAGCACAGTTGCTCGACAAACTCCCGGCTGAGATCTCCTAGTCGATATGCTTTCATCACATCACCATTTTCTCTATGGGAACCACGAGAATGTCGGAAGCCCCGGTTTTTGTGAGCCTTTCAATGACGTCCCAAAAAACTTCTTCTGGAACCGCAGAATGAATGGCTACCATTCCCTCTTCAGCCAAGGGTACAACAGTAGGGCTCTTCATCCCGGGCAGGATCTCTTTGATTTCTTCCAAAGCTTCCCTGGGAGCATTCATCATGACGTATTTTGTCCTTCGCGCCCGGATGTTCCCTTGAAAGCGGACCCGCAGGCGTTCCATTAACTGCCGACGCCTGCTGTCTTTCAAGGATCGAGGATTGGCTATCAGAAGGGCTTCGGACTTCAGAACCACTTCAATCGGTTCCAGATCGTTGATGCGCAGAGTGCTCCCCGTTGAAACGAGATCACAAATGGCGTCGGAAATATCGAGGCTTGGAGTGATCTCCACTGAGCCACTGATTTCAATGACTCGAGCACTTACCTTTTTCTCTTCTAAAAAACGCTGCAGCACGCGAGGGTGGGAAGTGGCGATTCGCCTGCCTTCCAGATCGTACACAGTACGAAACGAGCTCTTTTGGGGCACGGCGATCGACAGGGTACAAGAACCAAACCCCAGGCAATCCAGACGAACCACCTCGGCTGCCTTTTCCTGGACTATGTTGAGTCCCACAATACCCAGGTCAGTGACTCCATCCTGCACGTATTCAGGGATATCGTCATCACGCAAGAAAAGAATATCCAGGGGAAAATTTTGGCAAGGTGAGAACAATCTCCCCTGGTGGTACTCAAAATCCAGACCAATCGACTTCAGAATCTGTCTGGAAGGCTCCGCCAAACGGCCCTGCCGCTGGATCGCAATTTTCAAGTTCTCATCGTTTAACTTCATCTCTATTGCTCTTTTGTTCTTTTACTCTTTTGTCCTTTTGCTCTACGCAGTCCAGCGCGTTCCAGCATCAGCCGATAACCGCCCTCGCCGTAATTCACCCAGTGAGCGACTCGGGTAATGGTTGCGGTACTGGCGCCCGTCCGTTCGCTGATCTGTCGATAAGGGACATCCTCAGCCACCATCTGAGCAACCTCCCATCGCTCGGCCATAGCCTTGAGTTCCGTCAAGGTGCACAGGTCCCGAAAGAAACAAGCACATTCCTGCAGGTCCCTAAGCTGCACAATGGCATCGAACAAATCCCAAACGCTTCGATCATTCTTCAGCTCTCGTTCCATATTAATGTGTTAACACGATAGCACATTAAAACAACATTTGCAAATAAAAATGACAAAAGCGATTATTGGACTTTAAAACCCGCTA
>JALLON010000089.1 GCA_027717925.1 Acidobacteria bacterium AH-259-G07
TCGGATTTTGGCGGTTTGGGCTTGGTTCTTGGCGTGGTTGTGGGGGTTTTTTGCGGGTTGGTGTTGGCCTACGTTGTGCGGTTCTGTTTGGCGTTGGCAAAAGCTCCAAATAAAATCCAGACAGAAGTGCTTTGCTCGGTATGTTCCTATAACGCCGGCCTAGAAAAGAGTGGTATTCTGCTGTATATGACTAGGAAATCGAAGCGAGACAGCATTTCACAAGAGAGTCTGGAACTGAGCAAAGTCACACTACCAATTCTTGCGCAGGAGACTGCTTCGGCGCTCGAAATTGTAACTCAAGCACTAGGAGTGCCCCGTGACATACTTCCCAGTGATGAAGAGATTACCCATGCCTGGAGCGAACTTCCTCGCGTGTTGAGTCGGATTCCTCGTGAATTGCGAACTGAACCGCATGTCCGAATGTGTGTCGCTGTAGCAAACGGGCTATTCGACGCCGCCATTAATTATTCCTGGAATTCTGCTGTGGTAGAGCTTCGCAACAAGGTTCGCAGGTTCGGTATCCACGTGGTCCCGCAAATAATTATAGATAGAGATTTTGACGAGAAGGCCTTGGTTGACCTGAAGGATGCAGAACTGCTTGATTTATGTCTGAGCCTCAACCTCATTACAGAGGAAGGCTATTTTTTCCTAGACCAGTGCAGGGAGACACGAAATAACTTTTCTTCAGCACACCCAGCATTAGGGGCTGTTGATGACCACGAGTTCCTTACATTTCTCAATCGGTGTGCGAAATATGCCTTAACAAGTACAAGAAACCCTAAAGGAGTAGACACCCAGTCGTTCATTCAAGCTATCCACGGAAATAAATTCAGTGAGGAACAAGAGGATGAATGGATTGTTCGAACTCAAGAGACACATGAAGCACAACGGGAACTCTTGGTCGGGATGTTGCATGGTATTT
This sequence comes from Acidobacteria bacterium AH-259-G07, assembly GCA_027717925.1. GTDB lineage: Bacteria > Acidobacteriota > UBA6911 > RPQK01 > JADFOI01 > JALLOL01. Next base: position 923 of record JALLON010000089.1, read on the forward strand.
ATTGCGATCCTGAGTCCTCAGAGGAGTCCCGGTTAAACGCGCTGGGTATTTGTCAGCGTCTCGTGGAAGAGTTTACTCCCAAAGTAAAATCAGATCTTATAAACCGGCATTCTGAATACATTGCCCAGGGGAAAATAGAACGTCAGACTGCATCACAAGCGTTCTTTGAAAAAGTCGTCCGTTTTCTAAAGCGGCAAATTATTGAGTGGATTGAGGAACACAACTACCGACCACGCAATCAACGAATCGGTACGCTACGAGGAAGGACGGAAAGAACCTCGTGAAATCGAGCGTGCCGAAACTGAAGAGTATTGATAAGGAGGCAAGGAATAACCACAAAAGGATAGTGGCTCTGAAAAAAGAAACAACGCGGAGCTTCATTCTTTTAGGGAAAGAGTTAAAGAGAAATAACGAGAGAAGATATTTTGGACATCTTGGCTATTCCACCTTCGAAGCATATATCGAAAGTCCGGCAGTAAATCTTGGGAGACGCAGTGTCTACTCCCTCATTGCCATATACGAGACATTTATCGAGGAACTTGGATACTCCCTAGATAAACTCTCAACGGTTGACTACTCAAAGCTGGACAGAGTTCTTCCCATTATTAATGTGCAACCGGTTGCACACCGGAAATGGTTTGAGAAAGCCAAAACACTGCCAAGGAAAGCACTTGAAAAGGAGGTTAGGCTCGCGCAGAAAAGGCATGACAGGAGTAGGCCAAAACCACTTTCTCTAGCGGTTCCAAAAAAGCATAAACACATCACCGCAGATTCTGAAAAAGAGTGTGAAAATCCCTCCGACTATAGGATCTCCGGCTCCGGAGATCTGGAAACCAATAGGATATATCAAGGAGAAGCGCTGGAAGTTTTGAGAACATTCCCAGATGAATGTGTGGATTGTATTGTTACAAGCCCTCCATATTACGGGTTGAGAGATTATGGAATCGAAGGTCAATTAGGGCTTGAAAAGACATTTGATGAGTTTCTGGAGAAAATGCTAGCAATCACCAGAGAGCTAAAGCGGGTTCTCAAGAGAACTGGCACTCTTTGGTGGAATCATGGAGATAGTTATGGGACTGGTAGTGGTAGTGGCATCCGAAGCGGTAAACAGGCGACCAATAGAGGAACACAAAATTTTAGAACTTGGCAAGAGGAGGGAAAACCGGCAATTAAAGGATTAGAAAAATGCCTCCTACTCCAACCCTACCGCCTCGCCCAACGAATGATAGATGAGCAAGGTTGGATACTCCGCAACATTATTATTTGGCATAAACCCAACTGTATGCCCTCTAGCGTAAAAGATAGATTTACTGTGGATTTTGAACCAATACTGTTTTTAACAAAATCAAGGAAGTATTGGTTTCAGATGCAGTATGAACCAGTAAAAAAGGCTAGCATTGAGAGATTAAATCGTGCTGTAAGTAATAAAAACAAATGGATTAATGGTCCTGATGGTCAAACAAAACACACATTAAATCAGGCAAGGCCAAACATAAAAGATTACAAAAGATATGAAAAAAGCAATGCGCCACATGAATTTGTGGGACCTGATCATCTAGTCTCACCATTTGACCCAGCTAAAGGCCGTAACAAACGTTGTGTCTGGAAAATCCCAACCAGACCCTTCAAAGAAGCCCACTTTGCAGTCTACCCACCGAAACTTATAGAAACCCCAATTAAAGCAGGATGTCCAAAATTTATTTGTAGGAATTGTAAAGAACCTCGAAAACCAATTTATAGAAATACAAAGAGACAACATAGTATTGGTGCTACATCAGGAGCATATCTTAAAGAAAGGAATTTTAAAGGAGATAACACGGTTAGAAATATGAGTGTAAAAACTTGTTATAGTGATTGCGGTTGTATGGCCGGCTGGGATAATGGCATTGTCCTTGACCCTTTTATGGGAGCAGGAACCACTGCATTGGTTGCTCTGGAATTCAATAGACGATTCATTGGGATTGAATTGAATCCCGAGTATGTCGAAATAGCCCATCGAAGGATCAAGCCCTTCCTTCAAAAAAGCAAATTGGCCGCTTCATGAGAGGCAGCCATTGCTCTACTGTAGGGACAACCCCTACATATCTAGATGTGTAGGGGGTTTTGTAGGCAGAATTCACCGATGACTCCCTCCCGACGCCCCTGCCCGGGCGTGCGAAGCAAAGCCCGTCTTAATTGAATCCATTGAGAAGTTCTGTAGAACATCGATATTTCTTAGCTCCTTATTCGACTTCCAAGGAGCACTTTGACATCTTCTACAAATCATGCTTTCGTTTATGGTAATAAACTTCATAAAAAAATGACAAAGTCTCTGGACGACGCCCTGTCTGCCAAAAGGGAATCAAAATATATTGAGTTCAAAAGCGTATTTGACGTAACCTCAACTGGTGAGTGGTGCGAGGTAATCAAGGACGTTGTGGCAATTGCTAATACCGGCGGCGGAGCTATTGTGATAGGCGTCGATAACAAAGGCAAACCAACTGGTGCCGATGTTTCCACCGTTCTTGAGTTAGATCCAGCGAAACTCACCGACAAGCTCAACAAATATACCGGTGTCCAGTTCTCTGACTTTGAGATCCAGCGTGGTACCAAACGGGGGAAAACTGTAGCCGTGGTACTTATAGGTGCGTCGCCGTTGCCAATGGTTTTTACTCGGCCTGGCACCTATACCATAGAAGATAGCAAACAAAAGACTGCTTTCAGCCAAGGCACGGTTTATTTCCGCCACGGAGCAAAAAGTGAACCTGGTACAAGCGCAGACCTACGTGATGTAGTCGAACGTCGCCTCAACGAGATTCGTCACGACTGGCTATCCGGGGTTCGCAGGGTCGTTGAAGCCACGCCTGGATCAGCAATCCAAGTTATCTCGCCTGAAGTTGTGAAGTTGCTGGATGCGAAGTCCGTAAGAATTGTTGACGATCCGACGCAGGCAACCGGCGTAATCGATACTGATCAAACACACCCTTTCAGACAAAAAGAGCTAATCGCCGCTGTTCGCAAGAAGCTCCCAAAGAAAACAAGGTTCAACTCATTCGACGTCTTGGCTCTGAAAAGAGTCTATAAGATCGAAAACCGGCAGGAATTCTCTCATCAGCGAAAATTCGGTTCTCTGCAGTACAGTGAGCAGTATGCTGACTGGATTGTGAAAAAGTGCCAAGAGGATGAGGACTTCTTTACAAAGACGCGGAAGACGTATTCCAAACGGAGATGACTTCTCCTCACTCCCCCAAAACTCCCGCAATCTCCACCTGATCAAGCTTGGCATGCACGTCTTTGGCCGGTGCCAAATACCGCGTTGTGGTCTCAAGGGATTTATGCCCCCATCCAGTGCTGGACGGTTCGGGGGTCAAAGCCGGGCCCGCAACATGCGAGTGGCATAGGTGGAGCTGAATTTGCCGAGCTAGCGGATGAAAGTAGCCCGGAAGACCCGCAGCAGCGGCTGAAAAAGCTGGATGATTCTCTCAAGAGTGCTTTTTGAGTCGAGCGGGGTAAAAATTTGCGTTTCTTTGCCTATAGCGCCGCGATCTAGACGAGGGCCTTATCCCGAGTATCCTGCGAATCGGGGGAAAATCTAGGCTTAGCGGCGAAGAACGAACGCCCAAAGCGACACCCCCGAGGCGCGACGCGCGGCTAGTAGAAGCTCATCTTTTTCTATTTGATCTACTAACCATCGAAGGTTGTTGCAATAAAGATTTTCGAGTGGAATGTGCTTTCCACCTGCTTTTCTCCTGGAACGTTCCCGGCGCAACTCGATGTAGAGATCAAAGGTTCTCGCCCAGTCTTGGAACTCATTGGTCATTAAATTGGTTGCCAGTGGCTTGTAGGGGACATAGTGTTTCTTAATAAGAAAAGCGACGTTATCCAAAGTCTTAAGCGCTATCTCAACTTGATGGAAATTGATCCTGTCTTCGGTCGAATCAGAATCGGTCGAATCATTTATTTTTTTGACTTCCTCATCAATTTCTCCCGAAATTTCTTTCCACTCCTTGTTTCCAGCTGCTTTGGTTACTTCGTCGAAGATCTCCTTCAGCCTCTTTTCTTGGCGGAAAGCAAACGAGCGAGCTTGGCGCAGCTCAGGGTCATGAACGTATTCAAGAGTGCGCAAGATAGATTCGAGCTGACGTTGTTTTTTCATTCCCCTGAGTGTTAGATGAACAAATAAGAGTGTTACCGCTACTCCCAACCAGAAGAAAGCAATTTGTCCCCACTCCATAACCATCTCCAAACAAAAAAGGGATCAATCCGGTAAACGGATAAGATCCCTTGCTTTTATTACATCCGCATCAATCTCACTCTTTCACTAACTCTACAAGCTTGAAAACCAGGGCTCCAATATAGGACGACCAAATTGAGATCGCTAAGTATGGGCTCACTGCTTTCATCCCATCAAAATCGTAGGTAGATGCATAGACGCAACTTAACAGTACCCCAAGTACAAGGAAAATGTTCGCCAACTTGTCTAGCTTTTCCATCTTAACCCTCCTGTAAGACTCGTTAACAACAACAAGGTCGGTAGGAGCACCATGCTCTCTACTAACCTTGTCTCTGGTAAAGAGTTGTTGTTAACGATCAAAAGAAAGGTAGGATAATAAGAATAATCCCTTTATTATCAATAACTTATAGTATAAAATCTAAGTTATTTTGTCAAGCCACGAGCTTTATTGCATGTCCTGTCAAGAGGAGACCCTTTTCCTGTGTAGAATAATTGAAAAAAGGCAGGTTGCGACTTTTACCTGTTCCGCCCCTATGAGGTAACGACCGCTATTCCGCCAAAACCCCTGCAATTTCCACCTGATCAAGTTTGGCATGCACGTCTTTAGCCGGTGCCAAATACCGCGTCGTGGTCTCAAGGGACTTGTGTCCCATCCAGTGCTGGACGGTTCGCGGGTCAAAGCCAGCCCGCAGCATCCGGGTGGCATACGTGGAGCGGAATTTTCGTAAGGTAAACCCACCGGGGTCCAGATCCGCACGGCGCGCTATCTGCTTGCATTTATCGAGCATGTGCAGTTCCCGGTTTCCACGTGATGAACCTTTGTATGGAAGTTCAGCTGCTGGAAGGGATTGGGTGACAGATTTGACAGGGAAGGGGTAAGATCTTGACACGAAACCTCATGTAGCATTAGAGTTTCCAAACGGTTATTCTTTTTTGAAAGAAACGGCAAAGCCAGAACAACACATTTAAACAATGCCCGCAGCAGAACGGTACATCGACTTTCCTGCGCTCGTTTACATAGTCGCGGCTTTTCCGACATGCTCGTTTTTCCTAGTCCGTTACGACCATGCACCCATAGGAGTAACTGGCTCTCATAGTTTCGCCTATTGCATCTTCAGTGCGTTACTGCTACTCGAAACATGGCGCCTGGCAGGATGGGAGGAAGGCCCAATTGGTATCTACAAGAGGTATCCACACGTCAGGAGGTTAGTAGCAGCCATCAGTTTTCCTGCGGCGATCGCGCTGGCCATCGTTGGGCTCCACAAAATGATTGAAGGGCGGGTGCCTGGTGACGGTCCATTCTGGTTTCTGTTTACCGTGCTGTTGATGGTTTCCGTATTCGCCGGCTTTGTTTGCGTCAGAGAACACCCACTTTCCGAATATTCTCAACGGCAATTGGCCCAGGCACGCCGGATTCTAAAGTTTTCTTGGTCTGCTCTCGGTGGCATTGTGCTTTTAATTGGTGGGTCAGGTCTAATATCCGATCTAGTTCGTTCATTCCTTTCTGAGATAATCGAAAATTTGCATCTCATCTTAGCTTCCATAGTTCTCGTCATCTCTATCGTTATTACATTTGGGATACAACCTTGGCTTATTGTGCGGCAAATTGAGCAAAAACTTGAGTGACTTGACAATTAAAAAGCCATTACCGTTGAGTAATGGCTTGAGGTGCGAGAAATCCTTGACTATTGAGAGATCGCAACGAGCACTGAAAAGAGGATCACCATTGTTGACAAACCTGTGACGCCACCGAGGTCAAGGAGGGTTGATCTCCGTACCGAGTCGTTCTTCCACTCAGCTAGGAAGGTCCGGAGCGGAGACTCCGCAGCAAATGCTAGAGTAGTCAGATTGATAAGCAAGTAAATTCCCACCATGATTGCCTTTTCTATGATCGAAGGCATTATGTATAACCTCCTTCGGCTCGCACCAACAGAAAAGATCGCCCTTTTCTGTTTGGCGCGATGCCCCTAGTTATTGGTTTTTAAATAGCTACTAATTCATACTAAAATAGTAGGAAATAGGTGTCCAGTTGCGATGGCCTGACCGCAGGTGCCTCTCAACGGCCTGTCAACATTCGTTTTTCGTTTAAAATAGCCAATTTTTACGAGGACAAGACGAAATAGGAGCACTTGCGGAGCTGTGGAAAAGTCGGGAGGAGGGCACTCAGAATGACGTCCTCCCCGCACTCCTTCAGCGGGGTTTCCTGTAAGGAAGTAAAAAGCTAGTCATGTGACTGGCTTTTTTGTTAAGCGCTACTCCGCCAAAACTCCCGCAATCTCCACCTGATCGAGCTTGGCATGCACTTCTTTGGCGGGAGCCAAATACCGCGTTGTGGTCTCAAGGGATTTATGCCCCATCCAGTGCTGAACCGTTCGGGGGTCAAAGCCAGCCCGCAACATCCGGGTAGCATACGTGGAGCGGAATTTATGTAGGGTGAAGTTACGCGGATTAAGCTCTGCCCGGCGGGCTAACGCCTTACACTTATCAAGCATACATACGTCCCGATTTTTCCGAGCTGAGGGGAAAACAAACCTTACTCCCTCTGTGTGGGGATGTTTTTTTAAGAGCTTCATGAGGCGTTTGTGCGCCGGGACTTCCCGTTCCTCCCAGTGCTTAGGGTAGAAACCCAACTCAGGTTTTGCCTTCACTTGAATGGTGTTAAGTTTAAAATTGATGTCATCCCAGAAAAGATGCATCATTTCCTGCGCGCGAAACCCAGTCAGAAGGAAGGTGGAAAAGAGTGCCCGTTCCCACGAGTCGCAGTGCGCAAAAAACGCTCTCAATTCCCCGTCGCTATACTCTTTAGGTAAGCTCGTGATTTTCTGTGGCAGGTCAATTTCGCTCATCAAGCCCGGACGGCCCTGTTTTTTTAGAAACTGCGCGACAATAATCATGTTGTGAATGACCGAATTGTTCCCAAGGCGCTTCTCTTTTTTCAAAAAAACACCATAAAGTCATTCAAGTCATCCACACTGATACTTTGTGCTGTGGTTTTTGCGGAGAAAAACTCTAAGAACCGTTCAAGCACCGCTTGGTACTTAAGTAATGTATTTGGCTTTTTTAACCCTTCCGCAACAGCCAGGTAGCGCTTTACTGCAACATGAAGAGGTGTGCGCCTGGATTCCTCACCATCGTCGCCATACGCTGCAATGCCTAGCGCCTTTCCCTCCAGGTCGTGTCTCTTCCGCCTGGCCACTTCTTTCGCTTGAGCGACGGTAACACCGGCAGCCTGTCGTTTACGTTTGCCAGCTTCGTACCATTCAATGTAGTACCTCCCATCCGGCAGCGCCTTCCAGTTGTAGCGCCCCTTACGATCTCGGGGAATAGAGACCATCTTCCATCGTTTGCTATCCTTGACTTGCTTGATTACGTTGACACGCGGCATACAAACCTCCGATATAGACAGTATATAGGACAGTATAGCTTCTAAAGCACTGAAAAGTAAAAGACAATAAAAGAAGGCTGTATTCTAGCAGAAAGAGGAGTCAGGAGTCAGGAGTCAGAAGTCAGGAGAATCCAGAAGCCAGAATCCAGAAAAAATAGACAAGTGTGGGTTTGTATCATCGGTCTTCCTCAGCTTTCCCAGTTGATGGGGTTTTGTAGCTTGTTCCTGTGTGAGATGCCAGTTATTCTGAATTCTCGAATCTCGGATCACACGGATCTCAGCGGATTTTCACGGATAAACTTCTGAATTCTAGGAGAAAGGGAGGTGAGGATGAAAGAACGGATTGACGCTGAAAAAGGGGCTCGCCCGGCGGGACCGTATTCACCCGGCATTCGTGCCAATGGTCTAATCTTCGTGTCCGGTCAGATCCCTGTAAACCCCAAGACTGGAGAAATCGTGAGAGACTCCATCCAGGCTCAGGTCCGGCAGACTCTTGAAAATCTGAAGATCATCCTGGAAGCGGCTGGATCATCCATGGATAAAGCCCTGAAGTGTACGGTGTATCTGCGAGACCTTCAGGACTTTGAAGCCATGAACCAAGCCTACGCGACTTATTTCCCCACAGAGGCACCGCCAGCCCGGACCACCATTCAGGCCGCCAATTTGCCCAAAGGTGTAGATGTCGAAATTGATATTATTGCCCTGGAATAAAACGCGCTTCGCGCGCAGAGCAAAAGAGCAAAGAAAAAGGGTGGGAGACTGGCTCCCACCCCTGATCTTTGATGAAGTCCCGAGGTTGGAACTTCGGGACAACCGCACGGGAATTAGCTGACCGAAACGGGGATTTGACGCGGTTTCGCTTCCTCTTTCTTCGGCAGCGTCACTGTCAGCACTCCCTTCTTGAGCTTGGCGGAAATCTTTTCGGCGGCTACCGACTTCGGCAACAGGAAGCTACGATAGAATTTCCCATACCAACGCTCAACCCGATGTCGTTTCGTCTCTCCCTATCCGAGAACTTCCTCTCGCCGCTGATGATCAGATGACCATCATCGACGGTGATGTCAATCTCGTTCTTTTCAAATCCAGGAAACTCAGCGGTGAACACGATATCCTTATTGGTCTCGGAGACATCTACCGCCGGAGACCACAATTCGCCGGTAAAGCTTGTTTCCGTGTCTTCAAAAAAACGGCTGAAAGTGTCGTCAAAGATTCGGTCCATCAGGGACGGAACCCCTCGCCATTC
>JALLON010000009.1 GCA_027717925.1 Acidobacteria bacterium AH-259-G07
ATTTCCTGGCTTCTGGATTCTGACATTCTGGATTCTGAATTCTGCATTTCAAGCCGCGAGTTTCCTTTTCAACGCTTCACGGCCGTAGAAGAGACGTGACTTTACCGTGCCTTCGGCTATGTGCAAGCTTTGCGCGATCTCACGGATGGTAAATCCCTCCAGATCGTGCAGTCTCACCACCGAACGATGCTTTCGACCGAGACATGTCAACGCGCCATGCACCCTTTTTTGCGTTTCCAGTTGAGACACCTTCTCGAAAGGGCTCTTCGAGGTGCAGTCCGGCAGGTAGGACTTCTCTGAAATATCCCCCTCCACAAGCTGCTGGTGCTTTTTTCTCCTTCGGATCATCTCCAGACAAACGTTCACGGTAATTCGGTTAATCCATGTCGCCAATTTCGAATCTCCTCGGAAATGTCGAATCCCCCGGTAAATATTCAGAAACGTCTCCTGCAGGGCATCCCCGGCCGATCCATCTTCCTTGAGGATCCTCAGTGCGGTGCGATAAACCGGGCTTTGAAATTGATGGAAAAGCTCCTGAAAGGCACTCTGGTCCCGGGCCTTGATTCTCGATATTAACTTGGCTTCCCAGGGCGAAATAGTGGCAATGTAAGTTCCCATGATCGTGACCTCCAGTGAGAAGCTAAGCAAGGATTGTGCCAATTGCACAACTTATTGTTATCAAATAAGTTAAGCGAAACACACCGGGGGGACTGTCAATTCGGTTAACAGCTCATTGTGCCAGCAAAGAGGCTTAAGTGATTGGGAATGCGAAGGTAATGCGGGTGTAAACTATTTAGACACTTAGTGTAAATTTAGTTAACGATTTTCGTACTGCTTCAGTTTGGCGATGATGGTTTGCCGGCTGATGCCCAAGGCTTCAGCTGCGTGACTTTTGTTGTAATGGTGAGCCTTTATGGCATCGAGAATAAGTCGTTGTTCCAGCTCAGCCAGCTTTTCTCTCAACAATCCTCGAGAATCAACCAGGCCGTGGTGAAAACGAATACGCTCGGAGACCATGGTGGGAGAAACAGGCTGACCCGGGTCAGATAGGATAAGCATCCGCTCAATTTCATTCTCCAGCTCCCGAACATTGCCCGGCCAATCATAGTCTTTGAGTATTTCCAGCGTGGCGGGCTCAAATCCAGGCACATCTTTGGTCAGTCGATTTCCAAAGCGTTCTAAGAAAAAATGGGAAAGTGCCTCGATGTCTTCCTTGCGCGCTCGCAAGGGAGGTACAAACACCGAGAAGACATTGAGTCGAAAAAACAGGTCCTGGCGAAATCGTCCCTCTTCAACTCGATGGCTGAGGCTGCGGTTGGTGGAAGCGATGAGGCGTACATCGATCTGCTTGGAACGCTGTGCTCCGACCGGAAAAATTTCACCGTCCTGAAGCACGCGCAGCAACTTGACCTGCAGCTCCATGGGCGACTCGCCAATTTCATCCAGAAAGAGCGAACCGCTGTCGGCCAGCTCAAAATATCCTTTCTTGTGCTCGGTTGCTCCGGTAAAGGCACCCCGTCTGTGCCCAAAGAAAGCGCTTTCCACCAGCTCAGCCGGAATCGCTGCACAATTGACCGGAATGAAGGCTTGATCTCGCCGTGAGCTCTTCTCGTGGATGTAACGAGCCAAAAGTTCTTTACCGGTACCTGTCTCTCCCTGAATAAGAACTGTTGAGTCGGTGACGACCACCCGATCCAACAGGTCGAGGAGCTCCTGCATGGCACGGCTCTTATAGACCAAGTGCTTTTCCGAATCCCTGAGCCACTCCATTTCCTGTTTCAACTTCCGGTTTTCCTTCTCCAGACGTTCGTTGGCAAGCTTCAGTTGATGCGACAAGCGCTCGTTTTCCCTGCGGAGTTCCCATCTTTCCACCTCCTGCTTGACCAGCAGTTTTAAGGAATGCGGCTCCCAGGGTTTGGTCACGTAACGGTCCACCTGTCCCCTATTAATGGCATCCATTAGGTCGTCCACGTCTGTGTAACCGGTGAGAATGATCCGCACCGTGTCAGGGCAGACCTCAAGCAGCTCCCCGAGCAGCTCAACCCCGCTCATTCCCGGCATTTTTTGATCGGTTACAATCACGGTAAATGACCGATCTTTCAACAGAGCCAGTGCCTCTTCTGCATTTCTTGCCTGGTAAACCTGAAACTCGTCGACAAAGGTGCGCTTCAGTTTTTGCAGGTTGGCCAGTTCATCATCCACAATCAAAAGCTTGTGCCTTTTTCCCGTCATTTTCTCAGCCTTCCGAACTTACGCCGGACTCAAGGGGAGTCTTACGGAAAATTTCGTCCCTTTTTCCCTTTGGCTTTCCACCCGTATTTCCCCCTGATGTTGTTGGATGATGCTGTAGCTTATACTCAGTCCCAGACCGGTTCCCTTGCCCACCGATTTAGTGGTGAAGAACGGTTCGAAGATCTTCCCCAAATGCTCCTGTTCGATGCCCACCCCGCTGTCCTCGATTTCAACAACCGCCATGCCGTCCTCAGAGAAGGTTCGAATCCAAATATCCCCGGCGGTCCCAATCGCCTGACAAGCATTGGCAAGGAGGTTCATGAAAACTTGGCTTATTTTCCCGGGATGACACTCGACACGAGGAACATCGCCATATTCCTTGTGAATGTCGATCCGATCGCGGTACTCGTTATGAAGCAGATTCAGCGCAAGGTCAATGGGCTCGTGAATATTAACCGACTGAAATTGGTCACTGTCCATCCGTGAAAAGGTCTTCAGGTCGGTGATAACGGAGTGGATCCGTTTGGCACCCTCCTCGAAATTGCGAATCAACGTGTTGAGGTCTTCGAGCATGAATGAATAGTTCATTTCCTTTTTAAGAGACCCTAGCTTCCTGACGCCCTCGGGCTTCAGTTTGGCCTCGCTCTCATAAAGTTTGATGAGTTGCTTCAAGTTTTGAATGTAGGCTCTCAAAAAATCAGTGTTTCCGTAGATGAAATTCAAGGGATTTTTGATTTCGTGACCAATACCGGCGACCAGTTGGCCAAGCGAAGCCATTTTTTCACTCTGGATTAGCTGAACCTGAGTCTGCTTCAATTCCTGGTAGGCCTCCCGGACTTGTTGATTCGTCCCCTCCAGCTCGCGAGTACGTTCCCGCACCTTTTCTTCAAGCTTTTTGTTTAACTCAACCAGGGCGCGACTCCTTTCCTCCAGCGACTGGGCCATTTCGTTAAATGTTTTCGCCAGCTCACCGATTTCGTCTTGACTCGAAACTTCAACTCTCTGAGTGAGGTCTCCCCCGGCGATAACTCTTGCCCCCAAAGTTAATTTCTTCAGGGGGATGGTGATCTGCCGAGCCACAGAAAAGGTCAGCACAACCACCGCGATTGCCGATAGGGAAGCCACCCATATCAACTTCTTCAGCAGATCCTGTACGGGTGCGAAAATGTCTTCGTCATTGATACCAACGCCACACATCCATTCAAAAAACTCGTGATTAATTGGAGCCAGTCCACTGATCTTGGCCGTGCCGGCGGGGTATTGGTAGCGGAAGTGAGTCGCTCCTTCCAGCAAGGCCTCTCGCAGATCGTTCAACTGGAGGTCCTCATCCAAAAGGAGTCCATAGTTGTCCCGGGCAACTGCCACGTCATCGACGTCAAAACGATGGTAGTTGCGGTTCCGCCGGTACTTGTGCCCGATGATGGTGTTGCGATCACTGCCAAAAAGAAAAGCGTAGCCCGAGCTAAGCGATCGCTGCTCAAAATCCTCTTCCACCTTATCCAAGATCTCCTGGATATACTGCCAGCTCATGAGTGCCAGAATTCCACCCACCACAACGCCGCGTTCGTCCATAATGGGCGTAGCAAAACTGATGCCATATTGATAGGCAATGTCTTGTTCGTAGTAGCCGTAGAGATTCCGAATCAGTTCTGAAGCGTACCAGTCCACATAGCCAAAATGGCCGCTGCGCACTTGCTGCAGCCAGCTGGAATCAGGAGTGTAACGAACCAGTTTTTGGCCCCGTATCATCTTTAGTTTCTCCGCATCGAGGGACTCTTCAATGCGGTTTCGATTGATGCTGTTGGTCAAGAGCAGATTGCCATCGATGTCAAACAGAGCCAGCACATCGTAGACTTCATGAATGGCCACAAGTTGGTCCAGCAAGACTTGGGGAGGCTTGGTTGTGCGCTTAAGCAAATAATCCCGGAATTCACTGTACAGGCTCATGGAAATTGTCTCTTCTGTCTTCTCCAGAAGAGTCAGTCGGATCGTGTCCGCGATGTTCACGGCAATTTGCTCGAGGTAAAGGACAATACGATCCTCCGTAATCCGTTTCTTGGCCTGATAGTAAGAAAAAATGGAGATCCCGATCAGAGGAGTCAGACAGAGAGGCAAGATGAAAAGGAGCAGCTTTTGACGAAGACTGTGCATGAGGGCCGCCCTAATATTAGATGGGTCAATTGATTTAACAGTTCACTGACAAGCAAGTTTACACTGAATCTGGAAATGCAGCAAGTTCAGGCGAATGTTTCTTTTCGGACTGTTAACTGGTCAATCCATTCCCGGTCTGGTTGGTAACCGAGGCCTGGTGCTTGGGGGGCAAGGATATATCCATCCGGGGTGACTTCGACGGCGGGGCAAACGGTATCACGCTCATAGTAGCGCTTGCTGGCGGAGACATCCCCGGGAATGCTAAAGTTCTCCAAGGTGGAAAGTGCAATGTTATGGGCCCGCCCGATCCCACTCTCCAGCATTCCCCCACACCAGACTGGAAGACCTTGCTCCTTGCACAGATCATGCACACGTTTGGCCTCGCTCAGTCCCCCCACCCGGCCTATTTTAATATTAATAATTTTGCAGGCCTTCAGCCGGCAGGCGAGCGCGGCATCGCGTGCGTGGCGAATTGATTCATCCAGGCAAATCGGGGTTGCAATCTGGGCTTGTAACTTGGAGTGATGGAAAAGGTCGTCATAATCCAGCGGTTGTTCGATCATTAGCAAGCCGAAGCTGTCCAACTCTTTTAAGCGTTCGGCATCCTGCAGACTGTAAGCGCAGTTGGCATCCACCATCAAGGAGATTTCTGGAAAATGCTCTCGGATCAGACGCACAATGTCGACGTCCCACCCTGGCCTGATCTTGATTTTGACCTTGTGGTAGCCGGCTTCCAGCTCCTTTTCTATTTTCTCCAGAAGAGCGTCTGGATTTTCTTGAATTCCGATGGAAACACCGCAAGGAATCTTTTCCCGAGTACCACCTAGGAGCTTCCACAGAGGTCGATGAAGTTCTTGCGCCTGGACATCCCAAAGTGCCGCCTCGACACAAGCCTTCGCCATGTGATGGCCGCGAATTGCTGCAAACATTTCAGGAAATTCCTCAGGACTCTCGAAGGAACCATGAACAATGCGAGGCAAAACAAAGTGAGTGAGGATCGTCCAGGCTGTGTCCACTGTCTCATAACTGTAAAAAGGTCCCTCGCCCGCTGTGCATTCGCCCCAACCCGCTGTGTCACCGCAACGAACTTCTACTAAGAGCACGCGCCTTTCATGCGTCCTCCCGAAACTAGTCTCAAAGAAATTAACCAGGGAAAGGCGAATCTCCCGCAAAATGATCTCGCCGATTTTCATCTCTGTTGAGCGTTCTTTCCCCAACCGCCCCCTCCGGGCGTTTCGATGCGGATGATATCGCCTTTTAAGAGAGGAAGCGAGAATGTGCCCGGAAGCTTTTTCCGTTGCCCTTTGACAATTAAATAGTTATTTCCTGTCTTGCCGCAGCGCCCGCCCTTGAGTCCGTAAGGAGGATGTCGACGGCGTTCGGAAAGCAGCGTGACCTGACAATCGGCTAACATCTCAAGGCTTCGGACAATACCGTCACCTCCACGAAATTTGCCTCTGCCACCGGACTTTTGGCGCAGCCGGTACTCTTGGACGCGTACAGGGAAATGACGTTCAAACGCTTCGATTGGCGTATTTAAGGAGTTGGTCATGTGGGTGTGAATCCCACTGTCCCCATCTCCCCGGGGACCTGCTCCCATTCCACCTCCGATCGTCTCGTAATAAGAAAAAGGCCCACCCGTAGCGGGGTGAATGCCACCGAGCGACAGGTTGTTCATGGTGCCACTGCTGGCAGCGGGTATCTGGTCGGGCAGTGCAGCACAAAGAGCCTTGAGGAGCGCATCCACAATACGCTGAGAGGTTTCGACATTGCCCCCTGCAGTGGCGGCGGGATAGTTGGCGTTCACAATCGTTCCCTGTGGAGCAATGACTCTCACAGGGCGCATCAAACCCGCGCTGGTAGGAGTGTCCTCGGGTGCCAGGCAGCGCAGCACATAGTAAACGGCTGAAAGGGTAATCGCCTCGACTGCATTGAAGCATCCTGGCACCTGCGGCGCCGAGCCGCTGAAATCGACCTTCATCTTTTCTCCGGCGATCTCGACAGCGACTTTGATCTTGATGGATCTCCCTTTAGAGAGCCCTTCCCCTGCTCCACCACCATCAAGGAGATCCTCGGCGCTGTAACGACCGTCCGCAACCCGGGAAATAAGTCGTCTCGTTACTCTTTCGCCATAGTCTTGCAGTGCTTTCATGTACGCTGTTACTTCCGCGCGACCATTTTTATGTATGAGAGCGAGCAGTCTCTTTTCTCCAACTTTTAGCGATCCAACTTGAGCGGCCAGATCTCCCTCTCGCTCCATCGGAGTTCGAACATTGTAAAGGAGAAATCGCAACAGCTCTCGGTTGAGCCTGCCGGCTTCATAGAGCTTCAGCGGAGGTATACGAATCCCTTCTTGAAAAATGTCCCCACTGAGAGGCATTGAGCCCGGAGACATCCCACCAACGTCAGAATGATGCGCTCGAGTCGCCAGATAGGAAACCGGCCGAGATGGATTAGATGGCTCGTAAAGAGCTGCGATCATGGTAATGTCTGGTAAGTGGGTTCCTCCTGCAAAGGGGTCGTTAAGAAGCACGACATCACCGGGGCGCAAAGGAAAAGCATTGATTGCAGCTCGCACCGAAAGCGGCATCGACCCGAGATGTACGGGCATGTGATCTCCCATGGCCACCAGCTGACCGGGGCCGTCAAATAGAGCACAGGAGTAGTCTCTTCGCTCTTTAATATTGGGAGAATAGGCAGTTCGCCTCAGGACAGTTCCCATCTCTTGTGCAATCGAGGAAAAGAGATTTCGGTAGATTTCCAGTTTGATGGGATGAACGAAATTTGACACCGCAGCTTAGAATATCATAGTTCCCGACCGACCTTTTAGCCCGCGAATGACGCCAATGAGCGCGAATTAGGCGGGTTTTCGTAGAGGCTCGTGATATAATTCCCTGTTAGAGTCCGAAGACCTTCCATGAACAAACTGTGTGTCATCCTGGAAATGATCAAATTCGAGCACACCATCTTTGCTCTTCCCTTTGCCTTTCTAGGCGCCTTCTTGGCAGCGCGAGGATTTCCAGGCTGGCTGGTGAGCCTTTGGATTATCTTGGCTATGGTTGGAGCTCGAAGTGCTGCGATGGCTTTCAATCGGCTAGCCGATCGTGTCTATGACGGCCTCAATCCACGGACGGCCCACCGAGCTCTACCCCGGGGACTCCTAAGCTCTCAGTTCGTCGTCTTTTTCACTCTAGTCAGCTCAGCGTTGTTCATCTTTGCATCGTGGATGCTCAATGATCTCGCTTTTCGCCTTTCGCCGATTGCTTTAGGCATCATCTTTTTTTATAGCTACACGAAAAGGTTTACCTCACTGTCACATCTGCTTTTGGGGTTATCACTTGCCATCGCGCCAGTGGGCGGTTGGATTGCCGTTCGAGGTGAAATCGATTTCGCTCCTTTCTATGTGGCGGCTGCTGTACTTTTTTGGGTGGGAGGATTCGACATCATCTATGCCTGTCAGGATTACGAATTTGACCGCAAATTCAGCCTCCACTCCATGCCCAGGCTATTCGGCAAAAAAAGGGCTCTTCAAATCTCCGCCTTGTTTCACGTCTTTATGATGATTCTGCTTATGTGCGCCTTTTTCCAGTTCAACCTCTCGCTTCTGAGCTGGATAGGCCTGCTCCTGGTAACGATGGGGCTGATCTACGAACACAGTCTCGTCAGCGCCGGTCAGGTCAATAATGCCTTTTTCAGCGTCAACGGCCTCATTAGCCTCATCTTGTTTTTGTTTGTAGGTCTCGATTTATGTCTGCTCGTATAGGAGAGATCCTCATAAAACAAGGTCTTCTGACCCCGGACCAGCTTCAGACGGCGTTAAATCGCCAGAAAGCCCACAGTGGGCGCTTGGGTTCAATTCTCATCGAACTCGGATACGTGCCGGACCACGATATTGCCACAGCTCTGGCCAAACAACACGGTGTTCCTTCGGTTGACCTGGCTCACTTCCACATCGATCCCAACGTGATTGGACTCATACCCGTTGACAAAGCGATCCGACACGAGGTCCTGCCTTTGCAAAAGGTAGGAATGACGCTGACCGTGGCGATTACGGATCCAAGCAACGTCCTGGCCCTGGATGAAATCAAGTTCATGACCGGATACCGTGTTGAACCCTTGGTGGCCCCTGAATTTTGCATCCGTCAGGCGATTGAACAGCACTATGGCACAGAAGGAGCCATTGCCCTAAAGCGGGTATACGACGAACTTGCAGCTGAAGGAGAGTATCAATTGGACCTCTCTGAAGAAAAGGAGGACGTTGATCTGAATGAGCTGCAAAAAAGCAGTTCCGAAGCTCCCATTATCAAATTTGTCAACATTATTCTGGCTGAGGCAATACGGCGAGGGGCCAGTGACATTCACATCGAGCCCTACGAGAAGGATTTTCGGGTTCGCTATCGAATCGACGGCGTACTCTACAAAGTGATGAATCCTCCATTGAAGTTCCGCGATGCCTTGATTTCCCGAATCAAAATCATGGCGAACCTTGACATTAGCCAGCGGCGTCTGCCGCAGGACGGGAGGATGAAGATTCGAATCAACCAGAACGGGTTTCGCAAGGAGATCGACTTTCGAGTTTCTTCGCTTCCCACACTTTTCGGCGAAAAAATCGTTTTGCGAATTCTTGACCGAGCAAAGCTTCCGCTTGAACTAGATCAGCTCGGATTTGAGCCGGAGCCTCTAAAACAATTTCAGCGCGCCATTCAAATGCCCTACGGTATGGTGCTGGTAACAGGGCCCACGGGGAGCGGAAAGACAAGCACGCTCTACACCTGTCTCTATGAGCTTAATACGCCGGAGGTCAACATTATGACCGCTGAAGATCCGGTCGAATTCAACTTCGCGGGTGTTAACCAGGTTCAAATCAACGAAGAGCTTGGATTGACCTTTGCGAGCGCACTGCGTTCCTTCTTGCGCCAGGACCCAAATATCATTCTAGTGGGTGAAATCCGGGATCTAGACACGGTGGAAATTGCCGTGAAGGCTGCTATGACTGGTCATTTAGTCTTGAGTACGGTTCACACGAACGACGCGCCTGCGACCATCAATCGGCTTCTAAACATGGGACTCAAACGCTTCCTGGTGGCTACCTCGGTCCATCTAGTTTGTGCCCAGCGCCTCGTCCGCAAGATTTGTAGTGA
Organism: Acidobacteria bacterium AH-259-G07; assembly: GCA_027717925.1. Classification (GTDB taxonomy): domain Bacteria; phylum Acidobacteriota; class UBA6911; order RPQK01; family JADFOI01; genus JALLOL01. The sequence goes on from JALLON010000009.1 coordinate 9,525, forward strand.
ATGTAAGGAAAGGGCCGATACTCCCATTGAAACCTTCATCGAAATCGGTTTTCCTCCTTCCGTCGCCGCAGACGTCGTGACCTATTACGGGGAAGGATGCCCAAAATGCAATGGAACTGGTTACAAGGGTCGCATTGGACTGTTTGAGGTGATGGAGATCAGCTCCGAGATTCAGGATATGATCTTGACCGGAGCCAACTCGAATGAAATCCGCAGCAAAGCGAGAGAGCAAGGAATGATCACTTTGCGCGAAAGCGGCCTGGGAAAGATTCGTGCCGGCATCACGACCATTGATGAGGTCCTCAAGGAGACCACGACCAGAGGGGGCCGTGTCTTTAAAATTTGAATTTTGGACTACAATTTAAATTTTAAAGACACGGCCCCCAGGGGTGGGGATGTTCAGGAGGCCCTATTTTGGGTTAAAATAGTAAATGGGTGCAAGATCACTTGGGCTCAAAGAGCGTTTTTGCAACTTGTTGCTCGTATATTTTCGTGTTAAGCCGTTATAGATATAGAGAAAACAATCCCTAATCGGTTAGATTCCGGGCCGGGAATTTCCACGGCTCTTCAATCCCAGAAAGGGGGGTACTTCTCATGCCCACTTACCAATTTCGAGGTCGCCGATACGATACGGGAGCAGTAATTTCAGGTACGCGTGCTGCTCAAAGCAGGCAGAATCTGGTCGCTGCACTGCGCAGCGAAAGGATCATGCCAATCAGCATCAGCGAGAAAAAGGCAAAGGCAGCAGGCAGGGGAAGGAAAGTTGGAGCGGGGGATCTGGCGGTCTTTACAAAGCAATTTTCTGTTATGTTAGAAGCGGGTATGCCTCTGGTGCAAGCCTTGGGAATTCTGGCGGACCAACAAGACAATCCCGCTCTCGCCGCCACCCTTCAGGAAGTTAAGGAGGACGTCGAGGGTGGCTCGACACTGGCCGAAGCCATGCGCAAGCACCCCAAGGTTTTCGATACTCTCTTTGTCAACATGATTTCTGCCGGCGAAGCGGGCGGTATTCTGGATGTCATCTTGCGGCGTTTGTCGCTTTTCGTCGAAAAAATCGTCAAGCTGAAACGCTCTCTTGTTTCCGCCTCCGTCTATCCGGCCATCGTTATCACCGTCGCAATCGGCATAGTTGTTGCCATCATGGTTTTCGTGATCCCGACCTTTGCCGAGTTGTTCAAGAACATGAACGCGGCCCTGCCTTTGCCCACCCGCATCGTGATGGGAATAAGTGATTTCCTGGCTGGCTACATCCTCCCCATCATGGCCGTTCTTGCAGTCTCAGTGGTCCTGGGTCAACGTTACTATACTACTGAGGGGGGGGGGCGGGTGAGGATCGACGGGATGATCTTGAAGATCCCTGTCTTTGGTGCGGTAATTCAGAAGATCATTGTGGCTCGATTTTCGCGAACCTTGGGGACACTCCTGACCAGCGGTATTTCAATCCTGGAGGCACTGGACATCACCGCTCATACGGCTGGAAACGTTGTGATTCAGAACGCCCTGCTAGAAGCGAAACGGGAGGTTCAAGAAGGCAAGACTTTGGTTGAACCCATCAAACGGGCCAACCTGTTTCCGCCCATGGTCGTCCAGATGGTGGGTGTAGGGGAACAGACGGGCGAGCTGGATCAGATGCTGCAAAAGTTGGCCGACTTTTACGAGGAAGAAGCGGATGCTGCAATTGCGGATTTCCTGACTTTGATCGAGCCTTTGATGATCGTTTTTCTTGGCGGTGTCATCGGCGGAATTGTAATCTCCATGTACCTGCCTATTTTCAGTCTGATTGGAAAGCTGGCCGGTGGTGGATGATTTCAAGAAAAAACTCCTGATTCTCATCATATGCAGGCTTCTTCTGGTAAGCCTGGTGCTGGGAGTGGCAATTTTTGCTCTTCCCCAGCTCTTCTTTTTCGAGTTCTTGCAGCCGTTCGTCCTGGCTTTCTACGTCCTTTCTATCCTCTACATCCTGTTCTGGAAGTACACAGAGCGCCAAGATCTTCTCTATTACACCCAGTTTTTCTTTGATCTCATCCTGATTTCTTTACTGCTTTTTGTCTCGGGAGGAATCAACAGTCTTTTCACGCCCTTTTACGTCCTGATCATCGTCTATGCCAGCTTGCTGAGACAGCGCAACGGGGGGATCGAGGCCTTAACCTTAAGCATCATCTCCTATTCGGGGATCGTCCATCTCAGCAAACTTGGCTGGGTTCCCGGAGGAGCTGATATCGGACCCTACCCTTTGTTCGTCTACCGGATCTCCCTGAATACGCTCGGGTTCATGGGCGTCGCCATGCTTGGCATTTATCTCTCCGAGCGGCTACAAAGTGCACGCCGTGAATTGGGCACTGCCAAAGTTGTTCACCAGAGCATCGTTAACAGTATCCGTGATGGGCTGGTCACTCTTGATTTACAAGGACGTATTACCTCCTTCAATCGAGCTGCCGAAGAAATCTGTGGCGACTCACAGCTGGAGCTACTCTCAAAACCTCTCTCCGAGGTTTTTCCGGAATGGATGTTAAACCGTATTTTGGAGAGCGATTTTGAGTCAAACCCCAGAGCACTCCACATGGAATGCTGGACTAAGAATAAAGAAAACAGCCTCCTCTTTGTGGGGATGAGCTGTTCCCCACTTTTGTCTCATGACCAGGAACAGATTGGCTACTTCCTCTCTTTTCAGGATCTGACCGAAATCAAAAAGCGTGAGGAGGAGATCCAATTCAAAGAAAAAATGGCTGCCATTGGCCAGATGGCGGCTGGTTTGGCCCATGAGATTCGCAATCCACTTGGCTCTTTGTCAGGAAGTATCCAGGTCCTCAAATCAGAGCTGCGGTTGTCTGATGAGAAGGCACGACTCGTCGATATTATTCTCAGGGAATGTGAACGACTCAATAAGATTGTGGGTGACTTTTTGGCTTACACCGGTGCCAGACCCAGCAACCCTCAGCCGGCAGATCTTCTCTCCCTTGTCCAGGACACTGTTGATCTGTTCAAGAACAGTCCTGAATTTCAGGAACATCACCGCATCGAGATCGTGCCTCCGGCCGAACCCATTCATTGTTTGTTTGATTCTGACCAGTTTCGGCAGGTGGTTTGGAATATTCTTCAAAACGGCGTGCGCGCCATGCCTGAGGGAGGCGCGCTTTCGATCAAGCTGGGCACGGAAGACTCTCGAGCCTTGCTAAGTTTTCAAGACCAGGGAACCGGGATGGGCCCGGAGGAAAAAAAGAAATTGTTCCAGCCCTTCCACAGCGGTTTTAATAAAGGAGCTGGATTAGGAATGGCCATTGTCTATGAGATCGTTCAGGAGCATCATGGAAGCATTGATGTCCAAAGCCAGGGCGGTATGGGCACGCTGATCAACATTTCGCTTCCCATTGGGCACTGAGGAGACAGGAGTCAGGAGTCAGGAGTCAGGAGTCAGAGGAGTTAAAAGTTGAAAAGTGAAAAGTTGAAAGTTAAAAGTTGGAAAGTTGAGGGCTCAACGGACAGTCGCTTTTTCAATTTCGAGTTTTCGACTCTTCAACCTTCCAACCCTCCAACCTTCCACCTGGAGCCTGGAACTTGGATCCTTGATTCTCGCTCCTGACTCCTGACTCCTGGCTCCTGACTCCTGGCTCCTGGCTCCTGTCTCCTGTCTCCTGTCTCCTGTCTCCTGTCTCCTGTCTCCTGACTCCTGACTCCTGTCTCCTGTCTCCTGTCTCCTGTCTCCTGTCTCCTCAAATCTATTTTTTCACATCCTGCTTCCTCTTGATACCCAAGGTATCAATGCGGTGTCGTAGAGAGCGATAAGAAAGTTTCAGAATCTCTGCCACACGAGTCTGGTTGCCATCCGCTAGTTGAAGAGCTTCTTCGATGATTTGCCGCTCGACCTTCTTCAAATACTCCTCCAAATCCAAACCCTCTGAGGTGGAAAAGCGAGGCAAATCGGGCTCTCGAGTCTGACCCCTGTGGCGTACGTTTTCAGGCAGTCTTTCTTCTTGGATGCACTCACTGCTCTCGAGCGTGATGGCTCTCTCTATTACATTCTCCAGTTCGCGCACATTGCCGGGCCAGCTGTACTCTTCAAGGGAAGAAAGTGCTTCCTCTGTAATTCCTCTGACGTCTCGATTGAATCGCTCATTATATTTTTGGATAAAGTGCCGCACCAAAGGAACGATATCAGCCTTTCGTTCCCGCAGAGGCGGAATGCGCATGGGGATGACAACAAGCCGGTAATAGAGATCCTCACGAAAATTCCCTGCTTCAACCTCTCCTTCCAGGTTCTGGTTGGTCGCCGCAATGACCCGAACATCTATGTGGAACTCATCCGTCCCACCTATTCGCCGAATCTTCTTGTCTTGCAAAGCCCGGAGAAGTTTGACCTGCATGGCAGCTGACATCTCACCGACTTCGTCTAAGAAGAGAGTCCCTCCGATGGCTGCTTCAAACAATCCTTTCTTTTCGCTTACTGCTCCAGTGAAAGCCCCCCTCATGTAACCGAAAAGCTCACTCTCGAGAAGCGTCTCAGGAAAGGCTCCACAATTGATCGACACAAAAGGGTGCTCTCTGCGAGGACTGGCCTGATGAACTGCGCGAGCCACCAGCTCTTTTCCTGTCCCACTTTCACCTGAGATCAAGACGGTAGTATCGGCGCTGGCAATGGTGCCAATCAGCTTATAGATCTCGAGCATGGGAGCAGACGTACCCACGAGTTGATTCTCCTGGATGCGTTCTCTCTCAAGGACCTTAACCTTCCGCTTGAGGTTGCGGGCGACGAGAGCATTTTTCACAAGGTTCTTGAATTCCTCCACTTGAAAAGGTTTGGTAATGTAATCGAATGCTCCCACTTTCAAGGCTTCAATGGCCGTCTGCGAAGATGCATAAGCTGTCATGAAAATGAAAGGAATTTCCGGATCGAGCTCGCGTGAGGCCTTCAGCAACTCCAAACCATCCAGGTTCGGCATTCTCAAATCTGAGATCACCAGATCGAAACCAGACCTTTCAGAGAGCAACTCCAATGCCTTTTGAGCTTCCTGTGAACTGGTCACTCGATATCCTTCTTTTTCCAGGAGATATCCCAAGAATTCGAGCATGCTTTTCTCGTCGTCAACGATCAAAATTTGTTCCACGGCTTTGATTATACCGAATGGTTTGACATTTTACGTCACTCCGATTGTCAGATTCCGTCAAAACATGCCCTTCAAAGTGCCGATCAGTTCAACTCGGTGGAAATAATAAACCTATTAACATCAATTATTTACACAATAAATCTTGAGCAAGTGATCTTTTGGCACCAGTTTTGCGAACAATTCTCAGCGAAAGGAGCAATAGCAAATGAGAAAAGAAAAAGGATTTTCATTGATCGAGTTGCTGATCGTAGTGGCAATCATTGGAATTATCGCCGCCATCGCAGTCCCTAATCTCTTACAGTCGAAGGCTGCAGCCAATGAAGCCTCAGCGATTAGCACGTTGCGCAACGTCGCAACCGCGCAAATCACCTACGCCTCCACCACGGGTTCGGGAAAATACTCCACGGATCTGACAACGCTCAATAGTTCCGGACTGATCGACAGCGTGGTTTCATCGGGAACCAAAGACGGCTACGCATTCGCGGCTTCAAGCACGGGCACTCGTTACACGTTCACCGGCACCGCAAGTCCGACAACCTTTGGTTCGACGGGTAATCGGCATTTCTTTGTTGACGAGAGCGGTGTCATCCGCTACACCACAGCAACCGCCGGACCGGCGGCAGCCAGCGACACAGCTTTGGGTGGCAGTTAATATTGCGAGCCAAGTTGACGCACAAAAAAGAAGGCCATCGCAAACTTTGCGATGGCCCTTTTTTTTTGTTTTAGCTGACCACCTTGAGCGTAGGGGCGAGTCGGTGGCTCGCCCGAGCTGATCTTTTACAGAGAGCTGTTCGGGCGAGCCGGCGGCTCGCCCCTACGCTCAGGCGCTCAGCCGGCGGCTCAACCCAGCGTGGCCTGCTGCTCAATTTTTGCCCCGGCAGCTTTTTCCTTACCAAGGTCTTCCCCAAGCTCCAGGGGTTTTTCAGATTCTGCTTCCTCAAAGGGGTTCTCAATCTCAATATTGCGGTAGTACTCCATCCCTGTTCCTGCTGGGATCAATCGTCCCATGATCACGTTTTCTTTTAAGCCTCGCAGATAGTCAATCTTTCCGCTGATGGCCGCTTCGGTCAAGACTCGGGTCGTTTCTTGGAACGAGGCTGCCGAGATAAAGGAGTCGGTGCTCAAAGAAGCCTTGGTAATCCCCAGCAGCAGTGGACGGCCCGTTGACGGTTTGCCTTCTTCAGCCTGTACGCGCTCGTTTTCCTCCTGGAAGCGAAACTTGTCCACTTGCTCTTCCAGGAGAAATTCGGTATCGCCAACATCTTCAACCTTAATCCACCGCATCATTTGACGGACGATCACTTCGATGTGCTTATCGTTGATGTTAACACCCTGTAGACGGTAAACCTCCTGGGTTTCGTTGACCAAGTAGCGCTGCAGTTCCTTTTCCCCAAGGACGCGCAGAATGTCGTGTGGATTACGTGGTCCATCCATCAACGCTTCACCGGCCTCCACGTATTCCCCCTCTTGAACATTCACGTGAACTCCCCGAGGCAGAAGATACTCCGCTTTGGTCTGACCCACTTCATTCTCCACGATGATTTTGCGCTGACCTCTGCTAATTCCTCCATAATGCACGACACCGTCGATCTCAGTGATCACGGCTGTTTCTTTAGGCTTGCGGGCTTCGAAAAGTTCAACGACACGCGGCAAACCCCCGGTTATGTCCTTTGTTTTGGTTGTTTCTCTTGGAATCTTCGCCAAAGTGTCTCCCGGAAAAACCTCGTCACCTGAATCAATCATTAGGTGCGCTTTTGAGGGGATCAAGTAAGATTTCACGATCTTGCCCTTCTCGTCTTTGATTTGGATCTGCGGCTGGCGTTTCTCCTCAGCAGACTCGGTGATCACCTTACGGGCCAGGCCAGTCACTTCGTCAACCTCCTCCTTCATGGTAAGACCTTCCATGATGTCCTTGAAAACCGCAGTTCCACCCTCTTCTGTCAAGATGGCAAAGGTAAATGGATCCCACTCCACCAATTTCCGCCCAGGCTGGATCTTTTGGCCATCTTTGACCATCAGCTTGGCCCCATAGATGACCGAATAGCGTTCTTTTTCTCGGCCCTTCTCATCCAGGACAGTCAGACTTCCGTTTCGATTCATGACCACTAGATAGCCTTCCTTATCCGTGACCGTCTGAACATTCAAAAAATGAACTCTTCCAGCGTTTTTCGACTCAACGGTTGACTGTTCCTCGATCCGGCTGGCGGTCCCTCCGATGTGAAATGTTCTCATGGTGAGCTGGGTGCCCGGCTCTCCGATTGATTGAGCAGCCAGCACCCCCACGGCCTCGCCCATCTCGACCATTTCACCGGTGGCTAGATTCCGGCCATAGCACATTCGGCACAGCCCTCGTTTGGTCTTACAGGTAAGAACGGAGCGGATCAGCGCCTTCTCAATGCCCGCTGCTTGAATGGCTGCAGCCGTGTCCTCGTTAATCTCTTGATTGACGTCTACAAGAGTGTCTCCCGTGAACGGATCGATGACTTTTTCCAGTGCCACCCGACCGACGATGCGATCACGGAGCGCCTCGATGATCTCACCACCTTCAACCAGAGCCGTGACTTCAATGCCGTCTAAGGTTTGGCAATCTTCTGCGCCGATAATCACATCCTGGGCGACATCGACAAGACGACGAGTTAGATAACCTGAATCGGCCGTTTTAAGAGCTGTGTCGGCCAGGCCTTTGCGCGCTCCGTGGGTGGAGATAAAGTACTGCAAAACCGCCAAGCCCTCCCGAAAATTCGCCGTAATCGGGGTTTCAATAATTTCCCCCGAAGGTTTGGCCATGAGTCCACGCATACCTGCCAACTGACGAATCTGCTGTTTGCTCCCGCGAGCACCCGAGTCCGCCATGACGTAAACTGAGTTGAACTCATTGTGCGGACCCTCGTAGGTGGCCATTGCTTCAAACATCTCGTCGGCAATTTTTTCGGTCACATCCGACCAAATCGCCACCACTTTGTTGTAGCGTTCGCCATTGGTGATGACACCGTCCAAGTACTGCTGTTCTACTTCAATGACGCCCTGTCGAGCTTTCTTGACCAGTGCTTCCTTGTTCCCTGGAATGATGAGGTCATCAATGCTGATGGTGAAACCTGCCTTGGTAGCGTAGAGAAAACCCAGGTTCTTCAACTTATCCAGCATCTGAACTGTTGTCTCGAGTCCGTAGTGGAGGTAGCAGTAGTTGACGAGCTGCTGAAGACCTTTCTTCTTGAGCAAACCGTTGATGAAGGGCATTTCATCAGGAAGATGGTCATTGAAAATCGCTCTTCCCACGGTGGTCTCAATCAACTGCTTGTCGATTTCCCGTACATCGGCATGGAGCACAGCCTGGGTATCGTACTGCTTAGTAAGATCGATGAGCTGCCCCGAGTAGCGCAAGAAAATTGGGGTCAGCAGTTCTACCTCTTTTGCTTCGAGAGCGTGGCAGACCTCCTCTGTGTCTGTAAAGTAACGCCCCTCACCCTTGGCTCCTCGGCGTGCCGCGGTCAAATAATAACAACCCAGAACGATATCCTGAGTCGGGACTGTTACAGGCTGCCCATTGGCAGGTGAGAGGATATTGTGGGTAGACAACATCAGAACAATCGCCTCGATTTGTGACTCCTGAGAGAGAGGAATATGGGCGGCCATCTGATCACCGTCGAAATCCGCATTAAAAGCCGTGCAGACCAGAGGATGAATCTTAATAGCCTTCCCCTCCACCAAAACCGGCTCGAAGGCCTGAATACCCAACCGATGCAAGGTTGGCGCCCGGTTCAAGAGCACTGAATGTTGCTTGATCACATCTTCCAGAATGTCCCAGACGATCGGCTCCTGATTCTCCACCATCTCTTTGGCACCTTTGATGGTCGTTGCATGTCCCTCTTTCTCCAGACGGTTATAAATGAAGGGTTTGAACAGTTCGAGTGCCATGATCTTCGGCAAACCACACTGATGTAACTTCAGCTCTGGGCCCACCACAATGACCGAGCGACCCGAGTAGTCCACCCGTTTCCCTAAGAGGTTTTGGCGAAAGCGACCCTGCTTTCCTTTCAAAGTGTCCGACAGTGATTTCAGTGGGCGATTCTTCACTCCGCGCAAAACCCTTCCTCGCCGACCGTTGTCAAACAGAGCGTCCACCGCTTCCTGGAGCATGCGTTTCTCGTTTCGAATAATCACCTCGGGTGCACGCAGCTCCATGAGCTTTTTCAAGCGATTGTTCCGATTGATCACCCGTCGATACAAATCATTGAGATCTGAAGTGGCGAAGCGACCTCCATCCAAGGGCACCAGCGGTCGTAACTCGGGAGGAATCACTGGAATGACATCCAGGATCATCCACTCGGGTCGGTTCCCAGACTTGCGGAACGCATCCACCACCTTAAGCCGTTTCGAGTGCTTCAAGCGCTTGAGTTGGGAGGTTTCATTTTTCATCCGGAAACGCAGGTCGATGACAAGGGCATCCACGTCAACTCTCCGAAGCAAGTCTTTGATTGCCTCGGCTCCCATTCCAGCTTCAAAACGTCCCGCATACTCCTCTTGCAGTGCGCGATATCTTTCTTCCGTCAGAAGCTCTTGCTCTTTCAGCGGAGCATCACCCGGATCAATCACGACATAAGCCTCAAAGTAGAGGACTCTCTCCAGGTTGCGAAGGGACAAATCGAGAAGATGCCCGATCCGGCTGGGAAGACCTTTAAAAAACCACACGTGCGAACAGGGGCTGGCCAATTCGATATGTCCCAAGCGCTCACGCCGCACCTTGGAAAGCGTGACTTCGACACCGCACTTGTCACAAATCACTCCTCGGTGCTTCATGCGCTTGTATTTTCCACACAGGCATTCCCAATCCGTCACGGGACCGAAAATACGAGCGCAGAAGAGCCCGTCTCGCTCTGGTTTAAAGGTCCGGTAATTGATTGTCTCCGGCTTGGTAACTTCACCGCTCGACCAAGAGCGGATTTTCTCGGGTGAAGCCAAACCGATCCGGATTGCCTCAAAGTTCTTCAAAAGCTGGGTCTTGTCAAGATCACGAAACATTCTCAAGATTTCACCCCTCTCCTTATGGGGACCATGGTTCTATTCACTACTTTCCATCTCGGCGGCAACACTGCTCAGGGCGGCCTCTGCCTGCATGAGCAACTCCGAACGACGACGGAGTTGCTTTTTCGGTTTTTCGATCAACTCAACATCCAAGCCCAGGGCCTGCAGTTCTCGAATCAAAACGTTAAATGACTCCGGGATTCCTGGATGGTACGTCGATTCTCCCTTCACAATCGCCTCATAAATCTTGGCCCGGCCTTGGACATCGTCCGATTTTACCGTCAACAACTCTTGGAGGATGTTGGCGGCGCCATAGGCTTCGAGCGCCCATACTTCCATTTCTCCAAAACGCTGGCCACCAAATTGCGCCTTACCTCCCAACGGCTGCTGGGTAATGAGGCTGTAAGGCCCAATGGAGCGAGCGTGAATTTTATCGTCCACCAGGTGGCTGAGTTTAAGCATGTAGATGTAGCCGACCGTAACCTTCTGATCAAAAGGTTCACCCGTCGTGCCATCATATAGAATCGTTTTCCCGCTAATTGGCAGGCCCGCCTTGCTCAACTCCTCCTTGATCTCGTGTTCCCTGGCGCCGTCAAACACGGGAGTTGCATAGTGCAATCCGAGCACCTTTGAAGCCCAACCCAGATGGGTTTCCAGAATCTGCCCCACGTTCATACGCGATGGAACTCCGAGCGGGTTCAAGACAATTTCCACGGGAGTTCCATCGGGAAGATAAGGTATATCTTCTTCGGGAAGAACGCGGGCTATAACGCCTTTATTTCCATGGCGCCCCGCCATCTTGTCGCCCACGGAGAGCTTGCGCTTCATGGCCACGTAAACTTTGACCATCTTTATCACGCCGGGCAGCAGTTCATCGCCTTTCTCCATCCGGCCCAAGCGTTCCTGATGTAAGGAGCGCAGAATCTTAATTTGACGGTCTGTCTTGTCCTCGATTTGAGAAACTTCTTGCTGCGCCTTCTTTTGTTGGATACGAATCTTTCTGAGTTCACGGTAGCCGAGCTCTTGCAGAGCTTTGCGGGCCAGCTTTTCGCCTTTTTTGGCAATTCGCTTACCGTCGGCATTAGTGATCTTGCTCTTGGCCGTCTTTCTTGCCAATACATCGATAATCCGCTTGGTACTTTCCTCCTGCAGAATTCGAATTTCATCTTCTAGATCCTTTTCCAAACCCTCGATTTCTTCTTCCTCGATTTGCCGGGCGCGTGCATCCTTAGGTACACCCTTGCGAGAAAAGATCTTCACGTCAACCACTGTGCCTTCGATTCCAGGCGGTGCATAGAGTGAAGCGTCTTTTACCTCTCCTGCCTTGTCACCGAAAATCGCCCTCAGTAATTTTTCTTCGGGTGTCAGCTGAGTTTCACCCTTGGGCGTGACCTTTCCGACCAAAATGTCGCTGGGGCGAACCTTGGCGCCAATTCGGATAATTCCGCTCTCATCCAGGTCGGCCAAGATGGACTCGCTCACGTTGGGAATATCTCGAGTGATCTCTTCGGGCCCGAGCTTCGTATCGCGTGCCTCGATGTCCAGTTCTTCAATGTGGATGGAGGTGTACAGATCTTCCTTGACCAGGCGTTCGCTGACCAGGATCGCGTCTTCGAAGTTGTATCCTCTCCAGGACATAAATGCCACCAAGACATTCCTTCCCAGTGCGAGCTCTCCCTTTTCAGTACAAGGACCATCCGCCAGTACCTGGCCCTTATGAACACGGTCTCCCTTTCTGACTAAGGGTTTGTGATTGATACAGGTGTTCTGATTAGAACGGGTGAATTTAGTCAGCTTGTAGATGTCGACTCCGGCATCTCGAAGCTCCTCTCCATTTTCAGCCATAACCCGCACAATGATCCGTTCTGCATCCACACTGTCCACCACTCCGCCGCGCCGGCACAACAAGACCGCCCCTGAATCCCGAGCGGCAATGTATTCCATGCCGGTGCCCACGAATGGTGCTTCTGCCTGAACCAATGGTACCGCCTGGCGCTGCATGTTGGATCCCATCAGAGCCCGGTTGGCGTCATCATTTTCCAAGAACGGGATCAGGCTCGCCGCCACACTGACCAGCTGTTTCGGGCTGACGTCCACGTACTCTACTTCTTCCCTTTGTACAAAAACGAAATTTCCTCCGTAACGAGCACTGACACGGTCACGCACGATCCGTTGTTTCTCGTCCAGTTCAATATTGGCCTGGGCGGTGACGTGTTTATCGCCCTCCCAGGCTGTCAAATAGAAGGCATGGGACTCGTATTCGGCTGGCCGCTTCTTACCCTTCAGCCTGCCATTGACTCTGTCGACTTCCTCCTGCTTATAGATCTCACCCACCTTGAATCGGGTACTGCTTGAATTGGTAATCTTCACGTAATCCACAACTCTGCCATCGATAACCTTGCGGTAGGGCGATTCGATAAATCCAAACTCATCGATTCGCGCGTAGCAGCTCAAAGAGGAGATCAGGCCGATGTTGGGCCCTTCTGGAGTCTCAATCGGGCAGATGCGACCATAATGGGTGGGGTGCACGTCTCGAACTTCAAATCCTGCTCTCTCCCGGCTTAACCCCCCAGGACCCAGTGCGGACAGCCGCCGTTTATGGGTGATTTCCGAAAGCGGATTGGTCTGATCCATAAACTGCGAGAGCTGGCTGCTGCCAAAGAATTCACGAATAGAAGCCATGACTGGTTTGGCGTTGATCAAGTCGTGAGGCATGGCAGTCGCCATCTCCTGATGAACGGACATTTTTTCCTTAATCGCCCGTTCCATCCTCACCAACCCGATTCGGAACTGGTTTTCCAACAATTCACCGACGGCTCGAACACGGCGGTTTCCCAAATGATCAATGTCATCCATGGTGCCGATGTTCTTCTTTAACTTCAGCAGGTAGTCGATCACTTCACAAAAATCCTGGGGAGAAAGAGTCCGTTCATCCAGTGGAGTATCCAGGCTCAGTTTAATGTTGAACTTCAATCGACCCACTTTAGAGAAATCGTATTTTCGCGGGTCAAAAAACATCCCGTGAAAAAGGGCAGTTGCCGTCTCAATAGTGGGTGGATCCCCTGGGCGCTGCTTCCGATAGATCTCAATCAGAGCATCGTTGGTGTTCTTAACTGTATCGCGCTGTAATGTGTTCGACAAAATATCGCCTACATCGTCGCGTTCAGGGAAGAAAACGCTTAAATCCTCAATACCGGTCTCAATCAACGAGTTGACAATACTTTCTGTCACTTCGCAGTTCCCTTCAACTATGATCTCACCAGAGGAAGGATCTACCACTTCGGCCGCACAAAAAGCTCCTTCGAGGTCTTCAATTCCAATCTCGACTTCTTGCACTTTGCGCTTCTTGAGCTGGGCAAAGGCTGTATTGGTAACTTTCCTACCCGCGGCAACCAGAACTGCCTTCTTTTTGCTGGGGTCCGGGATATTTTTACTCAGTTTGGTTCCGACGAGATTCTCATCTAATTTCCAGAAAATCCTTTTGTCCTTAATTTTGATGTTTGAAAGCGTGTAGAAAGTGTGCAGGATGTCTGCGTCAGAATTCAAACCCAGAGCGCGCAGGAACGTCGTCGCCAGAAACTTTCGCTTCCTATCGATGCGCACATACAGCAGATTCTTGTTGTCATATTCAAACTCCACCCAAGAGCCCCGGTAAGGAATATTCTTGGCCAGGAAATAACTCTTTTGGGCTCCCACCTCAAAGAAAACACCCGGTGAGCGATGCAGCTGACTGACGATGACACGTTCGGTTCCATTGATGATGAAGATTCCGTTTTCAGTCATCAACGGGATGTCGCCAAAGTAAACCTCCTGTTCCTTGATGTCACGAATGGTTTTGACGTCTGTATCAGGATCCTTGTCCCAAACCACCAGGCGAATCGTCACCTTCAATGGTGCGGAATAAGTCATCCCTCGCTCTTTACATTCATCGATGTTGTACTTCAGATTCAGCTGGACAGGATCACCACAATCCTCGCAACGTTCAACGTCATTTGGGTTTCTAGATCCGCAGTGCCGGCAAGTGATATCCTCGATACTGTAAGGATTTAAAGCCAATGTCTCTCGGCAATTTCGACATTGGGCACGCAGGTGTTCAAGCCCCTTTAATTTTCCGCACTTGCATTCCCAGTTGCCGATTGCATAATCCACAAACTCCAGGGAGGAAGTTCCGCGGAAATCGGTAATCGGAAAGACGGAATTAAACACCGATTGCAATCCGACATCTTCTCGCTCAGACGGCAACAGATCCATCTGCAAAAAGCGCTGGTATGAAATCTTTTGTACCTCAAGCAAGTTGGGTATTGGGAAAACGGACTTTATTTTTGCAAAGTCCACTCTTTCCCGATAAACATTTTTCATGAAATCAGCCATGCCTGAAAGCTCCCTTTGATGTAATGATTTATCTGAATATCTTTGCCGGCTTGCCGAGAGCAGACACCGAGCCCCTTAAACACACGGGGATACACAGGAAAGTACGGATATACGAGAGCAGAGAAAACTCGCACCCGCTGTATTTAACCTTTACCGGCTCGAAATAAGTTCAAGGACTTCGTAAAAAATAAGGAGGGGACACTACTCCCCTCCTTAACAAACTCCAAAAAAAGCGCAACAATCCTTTCGAC
>JALLON010000090.1 GCA_027717925.1 Acidobacteria bacterium AH-259-G07
ATACAGGGAGCTGCTGGCCCCTGCGATTCCTCAAATCTGGAAGACCGAAATTGAGGATCTGCGGGTCGATCTTGGTGCCTGGATGCGGGAAGTCGTGCGCAAGGATCAACAGTGGAAACCCATTCATTTTGAGTATTCCTTTGGTCTCCCTCTGCAGGAGGGTCGAGACTCGAGAAGCACCGAGAAAGAAGCAGTCATCCTGGATGGCGTGCGTCTTTGCGGCGTGATCGACCTGGTCGAAAAGAATGAAGAGCAAGAAAGCCTACGTGTGACCGATCACAAGACGGGGAAAACGCCTTGGCCACGTCCCGGCTTTGTTGGGAAAGGCGAAGTCCTCCAGCCCCTTCTCTATGCCCTGGCGGCAGAAAAGCTTCTTGAGGTGTCAGTCACGAGCGGGCGCCTCTACTACTGCACTCAACGTGGTGCGTTTAGTCACTACGACATTGAGATCAGTGGCGAGGCCCTTCAAGAGATCGGGCAAGTGACTCAGAGCATCGATCAAGCCATCGAAGCAGGTTTTCTCCCGGCCGCACCTCGCAGAGATGCTTGCCGTTACTGTGATTTTCGAGCGATCTGTGGCCCTTATGAAGAACTTCGAGTCACTCGAAAGCACGCTGGACCGCTCGTGCCACTCGAAGAACTGCGCAGGATGAAGTGACAGCCCATGAGACATGGTGGAGTTCTGGGTGACCGATACCGATTCTAGCCCGACATGGGAGCGAGTGAAGAGCCATGACTGATTTGGATGACCGGAAGAGAATTCGGGAATCGTTGGATGAGAGCCTGATTGTCGAGGCCGCAGCCGGCACTGGCAAAACATCTGAACTCGTCCGTCGCGTGGTGGCGGTGCTGGAAACGGGCCGCACTACAGTAGGTCGAATTGTAGCCGTCACCTTTACCCGCAAGGCTGCAGGTGAGCTGAAGCTACGGCTTAGAGAGGCTCTGGATCTCGCTCGCTCTGAAACTCAAGATCCCCAGGAAATTCAACACCTGGAACGGGCCATGGCCGAACTCGAAGAGGCACGCATCGGCACCATCCACTCCTTTTGCGCGGATCTTCTCCGAGAGCGGCCTGTAGAGGCGAGGGTGGATCCGGCATTTGAGGAGGCCTCCGAGGAGGAGGCCTCGAGACTTCTTGAGCGAGCCTTCAGACCCTGGATCGAAGAGAAGCTTTCCAACATGCCACCAGGCCTGCAGCGGGCTCTCAGCCGTTCGATGCTGACTCAAAGTTTCGACGGTCGTTCCCCACTGGATCGCATTCGCGATGCGGCTTGGAAGCTGCTCGAGTGGAGAGATTTTCAGAAGCAGTGGCGCCGCGAACCTTTCCCTCGGCAGGGCCGGATTGACGCTCTTGTAACCTCAGTCCAGCAACTCTGCAAGATGAGTTTTAAGTGCCGCAACTGGGAAGATAACCTCCAAAAAGGGTTGCGTCCCATCCGCGATCTCGCCATGTGGATTTACCGTGCCGAAAAAGAAAAGGCGCGTCAGTATGATCGCTTGGAGGCCCTGCTGCTCACTCTCCTGAGGGAAATGAAAAGGCCGCAGAACCAAAGAAAAGGTCGCGGGTACTTTGCCGAGGGCCTGTCCCGCCAAGAGGTCATAGACACCCGGGAAAGTCTGATTGCCCAACTCGAAGATTTTAAACTTCAGGCCGACGCGGATCTGGCCGCCTTGCTGCAAATGGAATTGCAGCAACTGGCGAATCGCTATGAGGATTTGAAGCGGCGTTCGGGAAAGCTGGATTTTGTGGATCTCCTCATCCACACCCGAGACCTCATTCGAGACAACGACCCTGTTCGTCGCCACTTTCAGGAACAGTTCACTCACATCTTTGTCGATGAGTTTCAAGACACGGATCCGCTCCAGGCGGAGATTATGTTGCTGCTCTCCGCAGATGATCCTGAAGAGTGCCATTGGATGCAGGTCCGACCGTTTGCTGGAAAACTCTTTCTGGTTGGGGATCCAAAACAGTCGATCTATCGCTTTCGCAGAGCAGACGTGCTGCTCTACCAGCAGATCAAGGAAGCTCTCACTGAGCGAGGTGTCGGGCTTGTGCACCTCACCCAGAGCTTTCGTTCTGTTCCAACCATTCAAAAGGCGGTCAATGCGGCCTTCGGATCTGAAATGCAAGGTGACAGCTCAATCGGCCAGCCTGAGTACGTGGCTTTGGATGAGTACCGTCGGGATCGCGAAAGGCAGCCGGCACTCGTCGTTCTACCGGCTCCTGCCCCTTACAGCCAGTGGGGGCGCCTCACAAACAAAGCGATCGAGACTTGTCTGCCCGATGCGGTGGCTGCTTTTGTGGACTGGTTGGTAAACGAGAGTGATTGGAAAGTGTCTGAGCCCGAAAATCCACAGCAATCCATCCCTGTTTCGCCACGACACGTCTGTATCCTTTTCCGGCGCTTTGTTTCTTGGTTCACCGATGTCACTCGCGATTACACGCGGGCCCTGGAAGCGCGAAGAATCCCGCACCTGCTGGTGGGCTCTCGATCCTTTCATCAACGGGAAGAAGTGCAAACTTTGAGGGTAGCCTTGACGGCTATTGAGTGGCCGGAGGATGAACTCTCGGTTTACGCGACCTTAAGAGGTTCTCTTTTTTGGATTCGGGACAGCCTTTTGCTCCGTTTTCGGGATCGGCACGGATCGCTCCATCCCTTTCGCCCCATACCCGAAGACTTGGGCGAGGACCTGCAGCCCATAACCCAGGCCCTGGACGTTCTTCGACGGCTCCACCGGCGCCGCAACCGTCGCCCCATTGTGGACACGCTCAACGAGCTGTTGGAAGTAACCCGCGCCCATGCCGGCTTTGCTTTACGACCAGCTGGCCACCAGGTGCTGGCCAATGTACAGCGGGTGTGTGATCTGGCCCGACACTTCGAAGTCGGTGGAGGGTTTTCCTTCCGAGCCTTTGTGGACTACCTGGAGTCCAAGTCTGAAAAGCCCACATCTAAGGAAACTCCAGTTTTGGAAGAGGGCATCGACGGTGTTCGGCTCATGACCGTTCACAGTGCTAAGGGATTGGAGTTTCCAGTGGTTATTCTCGCGGACATGACAACCCATCTATCCGCGTCTCAGGCAGACAAATATGTCAGCACCGAAAAAGGGCTGGCCGCTTTTCGTCTTTTAGGCTGCTCTCCCTGGGACCTGCTCGATTATGAGGACGAAGAAAAGCTGCGCGATGAGGCGGAAGGCGTGAGAATCACTTACGTGGCAGCGACCCGTGCGCGAGACTTGCTGGTTCTACCCGCTGTCGGGGACGAGGTCAGAGACGGTTGGCTTCGTCCCTTCAACAAGGTGATCTATCCACCTAAAGAGAACTGGCAGAAGACCCGCCCAGCACCGGGATGCCCAAGGTTTGGTTCCTCCAGCGTCGCCCAAAGACCGATCGAATTTGACGGCCGTGAAGAATTCTCTGTCCATCCGGGACTTCACAACCCCGAGGTGGGCGATCATTCGCTGGTGTGGTGGGACCCTTCAGTCCTGAATCTAAATGTACAACCCAATTTTGGCTTGCACCAGGAGCAAATACTGAAGGAAGACGAGGGCGGCAAAGCAGCAAGCGAGGGGCTGAAAGCTTATGAAGAGTGGAGAGACAGACGGGAACAAACTCTTCGAGTAGGCAGCCGGCCAAGCCTCGAAGTGTTCACGGTCACAGGTACTCCCGACTTGGGTGACCCTCCCGAAACTGGAGCGATCCAGGTCGAGATTCTCAAGAAGTCAGAAGAACGTCCGACTGGCGCACGCTTTGGGACTCTCGTCCACACCGTGCTGAGAGACGCCAATCTCGGTGCTGACGAGCAGGACATTGCGCGCCTTGCACAACTCCATGGCCGAGTTCTGGACGCGACTGAGGACGAGATCTCATTTGCCGCCCAAGCAGTTCGCTCCACACTCAGGCACGCTCTGCTCAAGAAAGCCGCCACTGCCAAGCGCTGCCACCGCGAACTGCCCATCTTGCTGAAACTGGACCAGAATCAAATTCTGGAAGGAACCATCGACCTGGCTTTTATGGAAGAAGATCACTGGATCGTCATCGACTTCAAAACCGACGCCGACCTCGATTCTCAGCAACCCCGCTACAAACGCCAACTTCAGTGGTACCTCTACAGCTTTTATAAAATCACCAAGACTCGAGCCGAAGGCTGGCTCCTGGGCATTTGACGGTGAACGGTGGTATTTCCCCACCGGCCTTCAAAAGCGATCTTGGGCTTCTTCGTCTTGGCGCCGTGCATCTTCCTCGTATCTCTTCGCGACATTCCTCAATGCAGCCGCGGTTCTTGCCGACGGCATGTACAACTGTGGTCAACGAAACAACCACAGTAACCTTTCGTAAGCCCCATGCAGAAAGGAGCAAGAAATGTTGAAGAAGACTGCGTTAGGCCTTGTGGTCACGGTGGTGCTGTTGGGAGCCGCACATCTTGTCGCTCAGGAAAGAGGAAGGGGCAGGCCAGGCCCACGTCAGCCTACGGGAGGCGGACCTGGCCCATCGTCCATAGAGAGCTCACCAATACCGAAAACAGAGGCGGAGAAGAGAATCTTGAGCATTCTTGAGGATATGGACCAGAACCAGCGGAGAGGGATGATGAATGTCCCACTGGAAGACGGCAGGTTGCTGCGGCTCCTCACGGAGACGGTCGGCGCCAAGCACGTGGTCGAGATCGGCACCTCCAACGGGTACTCTGCCATCTGGTTTTGTCTGGGACTGCGGGCCACGGGCGGCAAGCTGACCACCCACGAAATCGACCCCCATCGGGCCTCGCTGGCCCGCGAGAACTTCAAACGGGCCGGGGTGGACCAGATCGTCACGCTCGTGGAAGGCAACGCCCACGAGGAAGTCATGAAACTAAACGACTCGATTGATATTCTTTTCCTTGACGCGGACAAGCCCGGCTACCTCGACTACCTCAACAAGCTTGTGCCATTGGTGCGTCCGGGCGGACTGATCCTGGCCCACAACATGAACCGACCTGCCCCGGATCCAAGATATATCAAGGCCATCACCACCAACCCGGACCTGGAAACGATCTTTTTGAACATGCATGCCGCAGGTGTCGGAGTGACGCTCAAGAAACGTTGATGAATCCAGATAATAGCCGACACGAGAACCTCGAAGCGGTGTCACTGCTCAGTTATTACGCACTTTTTTGCCAGTTTTTTTTGTGTCCGGACCGGGCGTCACTCCAACCCTTCACATTGTTATTCTCGAATTCAGTCAGCTGGCTTGTTCGTAAAGGAAACCTACAAAGGAGGGGGTGTTACCGGTAAAGCCCTGCCTCCCTCCGGAACCATGTCCGTGCTTTCCGGGCCAGTTTCTGCTTACCAAAGATCTGTTGCACCGTAGCGGCTCGAGCCCTGTGGAGAAGAAAACTTCCGAACATTCCGGGACTTTCTATCGTTATTAGTGTCAATTCTTCATGTATTGCCTATAGGGGGTGAACCCGGTAAGTTAGTGTCTTCAGTGGCTAGAAAAGGAGAAGATCATCAATGAACGGACAGAAAAGAATCATCATGTTTCTGTGTGGGATGTGTGCCTGGATGCTCAGTCCGCCGGTCCTGGCGGTGGCTGAGGCCAAAAGTGCAGACGATACGCCTTTGGAGATTGATATTCCCTATCAAAGATTTGTCCTCGAGAACGGATTGACCCTCATTGTTCATGAAGATCACAAGGCTCCAATCGTGGCGGTCAACGTCTGGTACCACGTCGGGTCAAAGAACGAAAAACCGGGCAAAAGCGGATTCGCTCACCTGTTTGAGCATCTGATGTTCAACGGAAGCGAGAACTTCGACGATGATTACCATCAGGCACTGGAGCGGGTGGGAGCCACCGACCTGAACGGTACCACTAGTGAAGACCGGACCAATTACTTCCAGAATGTTCCGACCTCGGCATTGGATATAGCGCTGTGGATGGAGTCGGATCGAATGGGCCACTTATTGGGCGCTGTCACCCAGGAGAAGCTGGACGAACAACGGGGAGTCGTGCAAAACGAAAAGCGTCAGTTCGAGAACCGGCCTTACGCTGTAGCCTGGCGGTTATTTCCACCAAACACTTACCCTGCCGGTCATCCCTATTCCCGGACGGTCATCGGCTCAATGGAGGACCTGAACGCTGCGGCACCCGAAGATGTCCATGAGTGGTTCAAGACGTATTACGGCAGCGCCAATGCGGTGATTGTCGTCGCGGGCGACATCGATGCTGAGACTGCCCGCAAGAAGGTGGAAGCTTATTTCGGAGATATCCCTGCCGGACCGCCCATCGCCAAACACCTAGTATGGATCGCCAAGATGAGGGGTACGCGGCGGCAGATCGTCCAAGATCGTGCTCCCCAGGCCCGCCTCTACAAAGTTTGGAATGTGCCTCAGTGGGGCTCGGCTGACGCTGACTACCTGGATTTGGTGAGCGATGTTCTGGCCTCCGGAAAAACTTCGCGGCTCTACAAGCGCCTTGTCTACGAGGATCAAATTGCGACCGGTGTCTCTTCATTCATCGATGCCAGGGAAATCGGCAGCCAATTTCACATACAGGCCACAGCACGGCCCGGAGAAGATCTGGCCAAAGTGGAAGCAGCCGTCGATGAGGAGTTAAGGAAGTTTCTTGAGGAGGGACCTACCGAGACTGAGCTGCGACGGGTGAAGACGCAGTTTGAGTCCAACTTTATCCGCGGCATCGAGCGCATCGGTGGCTTTGGTGGCAAATCCGACATCCTGGCAAGGAATGAAGTCTACGGAGGCAGTCCTGATTACTACAAAACGACTCTCAGGCGGATCCGAAGCGCCCAAACCAAAGATTTGAAAAAGGCAGCCAACCAGTGGCTCTCAGATGGAGTCTACATTCTCGAAATCCACCCGTTTCCGGATTTCGAAGTCGCCAAGACTGATGTGGACCGTTCAACGCTGCCAGAGCCTGGTGTGCCTCCTCAGCCCAAGTTTCCCAAGCTGGAAAGGAGCACTCTTGCCAACGGGCTGAAGGTTATTCTGGCTCGCCGCGGTGCGATTCCACTGGTTAACTTCACCCTTTTGGTAGATGCGGGTTATGCGGCCGACCAGTTTTCGCTTCCAGGAACAGCAGATCTGGCGCTGGATATGCTGGACGAAGGGACCAAAACACGCTCGGCACTGGAGATCAGTGAGGAGCTGGCCCTCCTGGGTGCTCGTCTCCGCGCGGGTTCGGATCTGGATACCTCGTCGGTTTCGCTGTCAACGCTCAAGTTGAATCTGGACGCGTCACTGGACATCTATGCCGACGTCATTCTCAACCCTACTTTTCCAGAGCGGGACTTCAGGCGACTTCAGAAACAACAATTGGCAGCCATTCAGCGTGAGAAAGCCAACCCGATTCAGATGGCTCTTCGAGTTTTTCCGGGCCTACTCTACGGCCACAATCATGCTTATGGTAATCCCTTCACCGGATCTGGAACAGAGCTGTCAGTCAAGAAACTGACTCGTGAGGATCTACTCGAGTTTCACCAGACCTGGTTCAAGCCCAACAATGCAACCCTGGTTATTGTGGGAGATGCTACCCTGGAGGAGATCGTTCCGAAACTGGAAAGGCGCTTCCAGAAATGGGAAAAAGGTTCTGTTCCGGCCAAGGATATCAGTCCGGTCGAGCAGCGTCCCGAATCTGTGGTCTACCTGGTGAATAAACCCGGCGCCATACAATCGATCATATTTGCCGGCCATGTCGCTCCTCCTACAAACAATCCAGACGAAATTGCCATCGAGACCATGAACAACATCCTGGGAGGGACCTTCACGGCCCGCATCAATATGAATCTGCGCGAGGATAAACACTGGTCCTACGGGGCCGGTTCCTTTCTGTTTGACGCGCGCGGTCAGCGACCGTACATATTCTACGCACCGGTTCAAACCGACAAGACAAAGGAATCGATGGCGGAGCTCTTGAAGGAGCTGCGAGGAATTCTGTCGGATCGACCGCCCACCGGGGAAGAACTGGACAAGATCCAGAAGAACCGCATCTTGAGACTTCCTGGCTCTTGGGAGACTCTCTCTTCAATCCGCAATTCAATCAATGAAATCGTTAGCTTTGGGCTACCGGATGATTACTACGAAACCTATCCGGAAAAGATTCGCAGTCTAAAGCTTGCTCAGGTCGAAGCTGCAGCTCAACGGGTCATCCATCCCGATAATCTGGTTTGGGTAGTGGTTGGTGACCGCAGCAAGGTTGAAGAAGCGATCGGCGAAGTGGGTTTGGGTGAAATCCACTTGATTGATGCTGATGGTAATCCGCTCCAATAGCGGGGGCGGGCGGATTGCGTAAAGGCAAGGAAGCTTTGATTAATAGGTCACCGCTACAGGAGGAAATCATGAAACCCCTGGCATACTCTCGATTCGTTTACGTGCTGCTTGGAATGGTGCTTGTTCTGTTTTTGGATGGCGCAGTTTATGCCCAAGCTGCCAGGAACAACCATACATACATACCGCCAGCTGGGGTGGTACACGATGGAAAAGATCGTTCTTACTCCCGAACACGGAGTGGCCTTACCGGCTCTACTGTTCAGGCCGGCGGGCCGCGGCAATGACGTGCCAAGACCTCGCGCAGCAGTAGTCTGGCGTACTGCTGGGACAACACCCAGGTACACGTCTTCCGTGTTAAGATCGAGCAGGAGTTTACAGCGGAGGTGAATCATGAATCGCTCATTGGGATTGTTCGTAACCTTAGTCCTCGCTGTGGCGTTTACGGCAGCACCCGGCTCGGCCGGCAGCACCGAGTCGGCGGACCAACCGGTTGCCGTCTATGTGCGTTCATACGACGGCGCTTATGTGGGAGCAGCCCTGCGCAAGCCGACCGGCGAGGGACCCTTCCCGGCCATTCTGTTCATCCACGGCGGTGTGGGTGGATCGACGATCGATGCCATGAAGAGATTCGTCATGCGCCGAGTGCCGCAGCACTTTTTCGAGCGTGGCTACGTCGTTTTCTCGACCGACTATCGAGGTCTGCACTTCGGAGAAGACGAGATTCAGGATGTTCTTGCGGCCTACCGGAAGGTGCAGTCCTACCCGTTTGTTGAGAAGAATCGTGTTGGGGTAATCGGTGGCAGCCACGGGGGCTATCTTGCCATGATGCTGGCGACCCGAATTTCGCCGGCCGTGGCGGTCTCGTTCGCGGGGCTCAGTGACATCGAAGGTATGTTTTATGACGTTGCCCAAGATTTTAGCCGTTCCCTCGAAGGATGGGCCGAGTGGAGACAACAACTCCTGGCCAGCAAGAATAGCCGGCGGAGCCGGGCTTCCCGCGCCGGCGCCGATAGTCGCCCCACTGCTCGGCCCGAGACGGCGCGCCGCTTTCCGGGAAACGCCAGCCTTCGGCCAGGTTCAGCCGCCTATCAGGTGGCGCTCGATCTAGCCTGGCGCTTTGGGGACCGGCGGGAGCTGTACCGGGCGATCTCACCGAAAGACAACGCCGATAGAATCACTTGTCCGCTGCTCTATGTCGTGGGCAGCAAAGACCGCTTGCGAATGGCAGGCAAGGCGCTGATCGCCGGGTTGCGACAGCGTGGCGTGATGGCGGAGTACTCCGAACACCAGGGCATGGGGCATGGTTTTTACTGGGGCAGCAGTGATAACCCTCCCCAGCAGTTTCATGATGCGCTCAAGGTGACATCTGCCTTTGTGGAACAGCACCTGAGAAAGGCCGTCAACTAGCCCTCTTCGTGACGAGAACCTATGAATTAATCCAGGTTAGAGAATAGTTAGCCCGCATTTCTCACACCGGCTCTACTGCATCGGCGCA
>JALLON010000091.1 GCA_027717925.1 Acidobacteria bacterium AH-259-G07
CGGTTTGCTCTCTGCTTTCTTTGTCTGACGCTATTCCTAGCTTGCACCGCCCCACCGGAATACGACCTGGTGATCCGCAATGGCCTGATGTACGACGGGAGCGGATCGCCACCGTTCAAAGGCGACGTGGCCATCAACGGTGACACGATTGCCGCGATCGGATCTCTAGCCGGCCAGCGGGGACGAACGGAAATAGACGCCAAGGGTCTGGCGGTTGCTCCCGGCTTTATCAACATGCTGAGTTGGGCCACCGAGTCGCTGATCGAGGATGGCCGCTCCCAAAGCAACATCCGCCAGGGAGTCACCTTAGAGGTGTTCGGGGAAGGATCGTCCATGGGTCCACTCAATGAGTCCATGAAAAAGGAGATGAGCCAACGGCAAGGGGACATCAAATATGAAATCCCTTGGACAACGCTCGCCGAATATCTTGAACATCTCGTTGAGCGAGGAATCTCACCCAATGTCGCATCCTTTGTGGGGGCCACCACGGTGCGGGTCCACGTGCTTGGATATGAGGATCGCGCCCCCACGGCAGAAGAACTCGAGCAGATGCGTTCCCTGGTGCGGCAGGCCCTGCAAGAAGGCGCCCTCGGCGTGGGATCGTCACTCATCTATGCCCCTGCCTTTTACGCCGGTACTGAAGAGTTGACGGCACTTGCACAGGTCGCTGCCGAATACGGTGGGATGTACATTTCTCACATCAGGAGCGAAGGTAATCGACTTGTTGAAGCCGTCGAGGAACTGATCAGCCTTGCACGCAAGGCCCGCATTCGGGCTGAGATCTATCATCTGAAAGCAGCGGGTGGGGAGAACTGGGACAAATTGAACACAGTCATTGAAAAGGTCGAGGCGGCGCGGGCCGAGGGGCTTCAAATTACCGCTGATATGTATACCTACACCGCTGGAGCCACGGGTCTGGATGCGGCCATGCCTCCCTGGGTGCAGGAAGGAGGACACGAGGCCTGGGTAAAACGCCTGAAGGATCCGGCGATCCGACGGAGGGTCAGGCGCGAAATGTCGACACCGACAGATGATTGGGAAAATTTGTACTTGGCAGCGGGCTCGCCTGAGAAAGTTCTGCTTGTGGGATTCAAAAGCGATTCACTGAAGCACTTGACCGGAAAGACCCTGGCCGAGGTGGCCGCCATGCGGCGTAAATCGCCCGAGGAAACCGCCATGGATCTCGTCATTGAAGACGACAGTCGTGTCGGCACCGTCTACTTCCTGATGTCGGAAGAGAACATTCGAAAAAAGATTGCCCTTCCCTGGGTGAGCTTTGGATCGGATGCCGCATCGCTGGCACCGCAGGGCGTTTTCCGAAAATCGAACCCCCACCCTCGAGCCTACGGCAATTTTGCGCGGCTTCTGGGCAAATATGTACGCGAAGAAAGCGTCATTCCACTTGAGGAAGCAGTCCGCCGCCTGACCTCACTTCCCGCTTCTAACCTTAAACTGGAGCACCGTGGCTTGCTGAAAATCGGCTATTTCGCTGATGTCATCATATTTGATCCAGAAGCCATCCGCGATCATGCCGCCTTTGAGAATCCCCATCAGTACTCGACCGGCGTCGTCCACGTGCTCGTCAACGGTCAACAGGTACTCAAAGACGGCGAACATACCGGCGCCACGCCTGGCCGTGTCATCCACGGCCCGGGCCGGAAAAATTCCTGAGAATGTCGAGCGACCAATGTTTCGCAGGCCAGGGGCAGGAAAAGGCCAACAGCTCAGGCCTGACGCTGGATCAAAAAGCCCGAAATGGTGAAGTGGGCCAGCGATCTTCGTGACCCCGATTTTCTCGCTGTAGCGTACCCTCGAGAGTGACAAATCACTGCAAATTACAGTCCCGAACGGCGGCACGCAAGGTCGGTCCTGGAAAGTGTGGGACCGGAAGACGCCGAGTGGCTAGACTTGGGCACACGATCACCACTAGAGCGACTCAGGCTGGATAGCTCTACGCTGCCCGTTTTAGTGAAACGATCGGTAGGTGGCGACGCCCGTGATAGTAACCGATTCTGAGGTCGAAACGATCGCCAGGCTGCCCAGCGACGAGCTCGCGCTGAGGTGCAAGCCGGCGCGTGCCAGTATCTGCGCAATCCTGACCTTGCCCATCGTAGGACAGAGCGTTTTCAGACGCTGTACGGCGTAGCGCACGAAGTCAGGAAATCGGTTGACCGGCTCGCGAAGCTGTAAGAGCGCTTTCTCGCCTCGTTCGTTAACCCGCTTCGACCACGACCCGATCGTTTCCGGAGTGACCAGAAAGGCCTCGGCTGTCTATTTGAGGGACCAGCCGCGGGTGGCGCGAACTTCCAGGATCGTCAGACGTTCGGTCGGAGTGTAGCGCGGTCGTTTGTGTGCCGCAATTGCAGCCATGCGGGTGTCCTTGATGCGAAGTTCTTCTCGCAGCAAGGCAATCTCTTCCTGCAAGCGATCGTTCTCGGCAGCTATCCGGACTCGAGCATTGATGCTGTTGGCGGCCCAACCGCGAGCATAGGTAATTGAAAAGTGAGCCAGTGAGATAATATCTGGATGACAGCTGACTTGACGTGCCAGGGCCAGCCTTTGGGAAGCGCAATTCTAAGTGGTTTCTGGGTCGGCATCGTGCTCTCTGAGTTTTTCATTCTGGACTCGTGGAGAGACACGATAACATCAAAATTATCAGCGGCTTGCTCTCGGTCGACTCAGACCGAAAAATCGCTGAACCACTTCAGGGGCAGAAGCAGCACATCCTCTGATACTCCCGCCGGTCCTTCGCGGGTTCTATGCCCGGCACAGGTCAAAGTAAGGCTGATTGGCGAGATCCGCCTCGAAGCCCGGGTACAGCCAAGCGTATCCATCGCCGTTATGCAGTTCAAAGTAGTACATCAGAGGAAAAGCTGAATTCGTGTAATCGCCGGGAATGGTGTAAGTCCAGGTGCCGCCTTTGCCGGTCATCTCTTCAATTTGGTAAGCCTCCACCTGGTTCACGTGCCGGTAGTGGAGCTTGACCGTCTGGACTTTGCTGCTTCTTGAAGACAGAACGATGTCCAATGGTTGGCCCGGATGATATCTGGTGGGTACGTGGTGCTCGCATTCGGGTGTGGCCAGCCGCGGTAGCAGCCATTCCGAGGCAGCCTGACTCGGACCCTTTAGTGTCGATGCCGATCGGTCCCCTTTCTCCTTCAGGAGCCGCTCCATATACTTCAGATCCTGATCGATAGCGGGCAGACGGTCCGCCCAATGACCACGCCGGTGCGGCAACTGGCCAAAAGCCAAGTCGTCCACATAGGCGCCGCGTGTTCGTTTCACAATTCCGGACCAGGCTTCGCGGGCGGCCCGGTAGAAGTAGACGGCATCGCGCAAGGAGTCCAGATCGCCTTTCTTTTCATAGAGGGTGTACGCGATCCCGGACCGCATTTTCTCGGCGAAAAACATCCCCAATCCGTTGTGAACGGCTATGTCGAGAAACAAGCGTCTCATGGAGGAATCCTTGGGGTTGGGGACACTCGCCCTGGCCTGGGAAATCTGTTCCGCCGAAATCTTGGCGAAGCCTTCCAGCAAGTCCGCTACATTGGCTGGTGAATACCTGCCGCTGGGTTGGCCGTTGATCAGCTCATCTACAAACTCGTTGATCGGGGAAAACATGGCCGGGTCGAGAGGGCTCACCCGTCCGAACACTCTCGGGATTGGTGTATCCCGATAAGGATGTGGGAGCTTCTCATCGGCGATGGGCATGTTGGTATACATCTCAGGCCAGTAGGTCATGGCGGACGCCGACGGCAAGTGCGCCGAGGTGATTAGCGGAAGGATACGACTCGCCTGCCCCAGGGAAACCTCAACCGAAGATGCTGCCGCGCCGAACTCCGTGCGCAGGTAACGCCGATAGGATTCGGGATTGGCATCAGGATCGTAGAGGTGTCTACCCCAGACTCTGTAGCTGTAAAGGTACTTGCGCCAGTCTCCATCCTCAGGGACCAGGGAGTTGTCGGCGTAGATGCGCCGCTCGGGTGACACCCCCGAACCCTGTCGGCCTTTGAAGCACAACGGTTCACATACTTCCATACCGAGGCTGCCGCAAAAGCTGGCATGACGCCCATAGCCCGAGGCCAGGGCCGGATCCGCCCACAGGAGTACCTTCTGCTTGCCAGGCCAAACGCGGTGGTACACTCCGTACTCCCGGTCCTCTAAGAGGTAATCGGAGTAGCCATATCGAGCCGTGCTGTTCCGCGGACTGCGGGTGGAGCTGGGCGCTGGCACGCGTTCCCGCTCGCGCATGGCTGCCTGGTGTGAGGGCAAGCCCATGTGTTCCGCCGACAGTTTTGTGGAGACCCGCACCGGTTGTCCGGTATCCAGCGCCATCTGGATCTGCTCAAAGGTGATCCCTTTGGCATGCAGGTCCATTTCAACGCGACGCCCGCAATCGGCCACACCTTGAAAAACCGTTTCCCAAAAGCTGCGGGAGCCATCTGGGACACCGCTCTCGGAATGAGCGCGAAAAGTGATTCCGTCGATGGCCGGGCAGGCCTGGAGAAGGGTGCGGAGCGCATCGCGGCAGTACTGCGCATGGTTGGCGTCTGTCAGGCCGTCAATCACGTAGTTGACATTCGGACTATCGAAGCATTCGTACGAGTGCCCCCAGAGGCCCAGCTGAAAATGCAGCCCGCGTGTCGCCGCTTCGTTGCTGATGAACTGTAGCATCTCGAGATTGCGTTCCCGTTCCCCAGAGGGCAAACCGTTAACAGTTACCCGGTAGCCGGGAACGGAGACCAGATACGGATAAGCGAAAATGAAGTAAGAATCGAGGACCTCATTGGGAAAGTCGTAGCCCAGCCCCAGCGTCAAGGAAAAGCGGTTGAAGCGCTGGGTCATGAGCATGGACAGATATTCTTTCCAAAAGGACTTGTCGTAAAACCACGGTTTATCTTCGATATCGCTCACAAAGAGTCGCGTCATGCTGCGAATTGAATTGGCCGGCTGCTCGACCGAATGGTCAATGCCTCGAAGCATGGCCACCGGATCGCCGGCGTGAGTGATACGATCGGCTAGCTCCAGCATGCCATAGGTCAAGCCGCGCACATCGGACCCGGTCACCATCAGGGCCGGTTCATTCCGGACATTTGCGGCCACCAGCGCCAAGGACTCCGCGATGGTTGGAATGGACACGCCTGCGCGATCCGTTATCTGACGGACCAGTTTCGATCCGCTAGGGGCAACGATAATGCGCTCCCCTTCTTGGTGGATCTGGTCGAGATTGTAATGGATCTGTGCGGAAAGATTCCTCTCTTGGAGTGCGCTTTGCAACTGCCCGACAGCCCAGCGGATCGGCGGCCGTTTCAAGGTGGTGTCTGAAGCATCAGAGAGAACAAAGATGGTTACTTTGCGACCTTGTGCCCAGGCTCCGCTGGTAAACACCGGGCTGGAGGCCACCGCTGTGACGGCAGCAATGTCCTTGATAAACTCTCGGCGCGTTTTTACTCGCCCGCCCGACTCGTTGCTTGTATCAGTCATCAATTGGAAAATTAGATTACTTACCTTCGGCCGCCCATTTTTTCATCAGGGCAATGTTGCGGGTCAAAACGCTTCTCTGCTCGGGATCATCATCCTCGGCGTTAATATATACGGCCATGTCACTGTCGTACCTAGCTTCCGATTCCGGGCCGTGGTCATTCGTACGTTTCATCCAATTGTCCAAGCGCTTTCTCAAGTTTTTCAGTCGAGTTTGATGTTTGGGGTCCGCAGCCAGGTTGTGGATTTCAAAAGGATCGTTTTTCAGATCATAGAGTTCCTCCTCGGGGCGAGTGGGGGTAAATAATAGTTCCTGCGTTTTATTCAGTGTGCCAGCCGCATGAGCCTCTCGCAGAGCTTTAATAATATCTTTTCCATCCTTGTATTGGTTTGGTTGCAGGTGGGGGCGATTGGGCAGGAAGTTGCGTATATATTTGTAGCGTGCTGTACGCAATCCTCGCAGGTGCTCAACCGTTTCATCGCATCGGTCGCGGGCGGCAAAAATAGTGGTCCGTTTTTTATAATCTTTGCTGAGGATATCCTTAGCCTGCATATATTCGGGGATATCAATTCCGGCGAGTCCGAGTGAAAGGGCTGCGATATCGATGTGCTCAACTAAATCGTCACGGACCTGCCCGGCTTTAATGGTGGGTCCAGCTATAACCAGGGGCACATGCAGGCCTTCCTCATATAAAAACTGTTTACCCCTGGCATGGCTTATTCCGTGGTCGGTCATAAATAAAACCACCGTATTTTCATAATCGCCTTCCTCTTTCAGCCGCTCGATTATGTCACCGACAAATTTGTCAGTTAGACGGACTGTATCGAGGTAGGCGGCCCAATCTTCTAAAATCACCGGATCGTTCGGATAATAAGGTGGAAGCTTCACTTTGGCGGAATCCGTTTTGCTGCCCAACAGATTCTCAACACGGGCGGCGAGTTTTCTGAAAGATTCCAAAGATCTTGCGCGATGTTTTCCTCCGGGGAGGTGGATCTGTGCGAAGAAGGGTTGGCCGGATTTACGCTTACTCCAGTCGGGTCCGTCGTACATGGCGCTGTCCCATTCGAAGTTGTAGTCGGTCTTCCCCAAGGTGGTTCGATCTCTGTTGGGCCACCCGGTTATAGCTGTGTAGTAGCCGGCTTCTTGAAACAGTTCCGGGATCGGCCGAATGCCGTCGGGCAGATGGATCTTCATTTCACTCGACCGCTGCGGTGGTGATGAGCGCCTATGGATGTCTGGTACATACCCGTGATAAATGCTGAGCGGTTGGTAGAACAGACCGGCGCAGTAACAAATGCTTTGGTGAACATGACCCCGTTGCTCGCCAACTTATCTACGTGTGGAGTCTCAATCAGGGTTTCTCCATACGAGGAGAAATTGGCCGACATATCATCGATGATAATCCAGAGAATATTTGGTCTGGATGAATCCGCGGCGCTTAGAGTCAGCCCAAACAGTACTCCTGCGGCTAGAATAAGAAAGTTGATACTTCTTTTTGTTTTCATCAGCTGCTCAGTTCTTCGCGAACCCTTTCCAAGGCCGCTTTGGTCAAGGCTATGCCTTCCATTTCGGAATGCTTTGAGCCTTCGTATTAGTATAATGATTGTTGAAGATAGGTTTTTCATTTGAGGAATACTTTTATGTACGAAAGGAACTGTTTAACCTAAATTCCATTCTATGAAAACCCTAAGATTCTTTCTTCTATTCATTTTCCTGTTCTCAAACACGGGGCTTTCTGCCCAGGAGGCCCAGGTTGCGGACGGGAAGACTCCGGAAAACTGGGTGGATCTCTATGAACCCCACGCAGATGACGAAATGCCCTACAGCTCTTTTACCCTCACGCCTACTTCCTTCGCCATTTCATGCATGCGGGCCAGCAGGGCTTTGGTTTCCTTTGGTTCGTCTGCAGCGCGATTGATCCGCTCGAAGGGATCAGTTAGCATGTGGAAAAGCTCGGGTTCACCTGTGACGGTACGGAGCTTCCAATCGCCGGCACGCAAGGCTTCCAATTCCCCTTTGAAATAGAAATATTCTTTCCGGGGAGGTGATTCCGCTTCTCCTGTGAGGAAGGGTATCAGGTCGTGGCCATCCAGTTTGTGATCGGGCAGTTTTGCACCGGCGACTGTCAGAACAGTGCGGTAAATGTCAGGCATGCCAACGAGTCCGGCCGAGACCTGACCCGATGCGATCTTCCCGGGCCATCGAAGCATGGCGGGAACGCGTGGGCCACCTTCATAGGTCTGTCCTTTGGAGCCGCGTAGCGGACCGGCGGAACCAGCGTGCCAGAGCTCATTGCCCGCCTGTTGCATTCGCGGTGGCATTTCTATCCAGGGGCCGTTGTCGGATGCGAAGAAAACCAGGGTATTTTCCGCGATCCCCTTTTCCTCGAGTGCTTTGAGCACCTGGCCGATGCTCCAATCCACCTCCTCGATCACGTCACCGTAAAATCCGGCGTTTGATTTTCCGCGCCGTTCGTCGGACACTGCCAAGGGCAAGTGCGGCATTGCGTAGGCCAGATACAGGAGAAACGGTTGATCAGCTCCGCTGCT
Organism: Acidobacteria bacterium AH-259-G07; assembly: GCA_027717925.1. Taxonomy (GTDB): domain Bacteria; phylum Acidobacteriota; class UBA6911; order RPQK01; family JADFOI01; genus JALLOL01. The sequence continues at coordinate 8,032 of JALLON010000091.1, forward strand.
CTCAATCAGTTGAACCGCTTCTTTCGTGTAGCGAGTTGTGAGCGGGTTCTGATCGAATGGATGCTCTACCATGGTTTCGCCTCGAAACAGGCCGAGTGGTTCGTCGGTCTGCACCCACGGCTTCATATAATCGTTCGAATAAGGTAAGCCGAACCAGGTATCGAATCCCTGATTCACGGGCAGGAACCTCTTCTCCTTGTAGCCAAGGTGCCATTTCCCAATCATGTGCGTTTTGTAACCGGCATCCTTGAGAGCCTCTGCCAGAGTCCATTCCGAATCCGGCAGACCGCCTGTTCCGTCTGAGCCGGTCCTGCCGTTAAAATTTACGCGAGGCATGTAGCGCCCGGTCATCAGCTGAGTCCTGGAGGGCACACACCAGGAACCTGTGACGAACGAAGTGAGGCGTATCCCTTCGTCAGCCAATCGATCAATGTTGGGCGTCTTAATCCTGGGATGGCCGTAGCAACCCAGGTCACCATAACCCATGTCGTCAGCGAACAGGATGACGACATTTGGCCTGGATGATTTGGTACAGCTCGTGAGACCAGAACCAAGAATGAAAGCGAACAGGATTGTTAGTAGGCGACCTATTCGTTTTGGTTTTGATTCGCGGAGGCAGACTTCGTCTTGGATTCTGCCGACCGGCTCGACCGTCCCTTTGTGTTGCTTGGAGGACCAAGTGGATCCTCCCTGTCTTAGAATGCTTCGGGGATGCTTTACAAGTTTGAGTGTATTCATAATGGCACTGTAGAATGATTTAGATTTTGAGCGAATGCAAATGGGGTTAAGAAATGCAAAAGAGGTCAGACAAAATGGAGGGTCAGTGGTCAATTATCAAGTAATCAAGGAAGTGCTGCTGTTCCTTTAATCTCCTTCAACGTAAAGCTCCTTTGCTCCTGCTTATAAAATTTGACTATTGACCACTGACCCTATCGGTCGTGCCACCTGCTCAGGTGGGATGCCGCCTGCGGTGTGGACCAAGTGAGGGTGGCCGAGTTCGAGAAGAATCTCGATGGAAACTTGGCGGACTTGCTGGATCGCCTGAAGAGCAAACGCTCATGCAAGACAAGATACTTTTGTCCGTCATGCCAAGCCAAACGGGTGGCGGCTTTCGTGGAATGGGCCACCGAGGAGGTCCTCGAAGAGGTTGTCCACCCGAAAAATCGCATCTGAGTGGAAGAAAGCACCTGCTCTGCAGTCTGAGGTCATCCACGCCGAGCAGATATGAGCGTTCTTCTGCGGCACCACGGCGAACGATTAGGGACAGGTACCAGCCGCCCCCTGCTTTTTCAGACTACTTATAACCAATCTAACCCTATGGTCTCTTGCCAGGTCATCCCTTTGAATTCAATAAGTTCAAGAAGACCGCGACCTAAGTTGCCGGGAACAGAAACAACAACCCCATGAGGTGAGTCGGCCGTGGTACCTCCATGACTTGCAAGCCCGCCTGTCGCGCAACTCCATAAACGCGTTCGGTGCTGCTATAATTAACGGCAATTTAGAGGACAACCAAGGAGGCGTATCCATGTGTAGATCTTGCGTGGTGGCCGCAGCCATCGTCGCCCTTACATTCGGCTTACATTCCTGTTCATCCGGTAGCTCTGATGAGTTTCACTCGATTTCTCTCACCGAGCTGCGGGACAAGATCGCCGGTGGCTGGGCTGGCCAGATGGTTGGCGTCAGCTTCGGCGAACCCACCGAGTTTCGTCACCTC
>JALLON010000092.1 GCA_027717925.1 Acidobacteria bacterium AH-259-G07
CGCAGCCTATGACTGGATCTATGACACACTGAATGATTACCAGCGCAAGCGCATTCGCAACGCCCTTCTGGAGAATGCGGTGCTTCGACTGCGGGGCAACTACGATTACCAGTGGTGGGCGCACGCCTGGCGCACCAACTGGCTGCCGGTGTGTTTCAGCGGGGTGGGCTTGGCGGCACTGGCGATGTATTCGGAAGACCCCCAGCTTTTGGATGTGGTGGAGGAAACCAGAGTCCGCATCAACAAGTACTTTGAGGAATCGATCGGTCAGGACGGCGGCTATCAGGAGGGAGTTGGATACTGGCGCTATGGCATGGAAAACGCCGTGCTCTTCGCTGCAGTTCTCAAAAACGTTTCTCGTGGAAAAATCGACATGTTCGATAACCCTCTGCTGAGAAAAACCATCCAGTTTCCTCTGTACACTTTCGTGGCACCAGTCGGGTCGGTTCCCTTTGCCGACAGCCGGGTCCTACTTCAGGCGAGAGACGCCCATCTGACCTATGCGTCCTACAGCCAGGGGAATTACGCCCTCTATAATAAGCTGGCTGAAGAGCTCAACAACCCCCAGGCGAAATGGCTGGCGGAACTGTTTCGGCCTTTTGATTACAGGCGGCGGCCCTTGGACTTCGATCTCTACTCCATCATCTGGCCGGAGGCTGAAATCGAACCTTCCCTTCCCGATTCCTCTGCACCGATGTCGATGCATTTCCGTACCATCGATTGGGTGATTATGAGAGCCTCCTGGGAAGACGAAAATGTCCCACTTCTTGCAGCGAAGGGTGGGATTCACGACGACCCTCATCACGGACATCTGGACTCCGGGCAATTCGCCATCGCCTACCGTGGGGAGTGGTATGTCAAGGAATTGGGCTACCTGCAGCCCAACGGCTTGGGGTACTGGGACCACAGAAGGCGCTTCAAGGACTACGTGCATGCCAACTCTCTGGGGCACAACGCGGTGCACGTCAATGGGGAGCAGCAAGAGTATGGGCCCGAGTACTTTTCCAAAGTGCTCGAGTTCCGGAGCACAGCGAATCAGGATTACGCACTCATTGACGCCTCGAAGGCTTACCCTGGGAAAGAGCTAAAAGGATGGAGAAGACACATCATTTTCCGCAAACCGCATTTTTTCGTCGTGCTGGATGAGGTGGAATCGGCCAGGGAGGCGGACATTGCGGTGAGAGTCCATCCAGGAGTTCCCTTCAGCTTGAAGGAAAACTACGCACTTTTCACAGGCGAGAGGGGTGTGATAGCAGCACTACCCCTTCTCCCGCAGGCATTTACCTTGAGAGAGGATCGTCACCCCATCCTGCCCGAAGTGAAGGATGCCGTGTTGTACTGGGTTCCCTACTATGACCTGAAGACGACAGCAGCCAGCGAGAAGACCTATATTGTTAATGTCTTCGTTCCCGTTGAAGATGAAGCCGAAGCCGATCGCATTCTGGGCTCCAGCAGAGCAGCCAGGGACGGAAACAACCTGCGTGTGTCTGTGATGTACAAAGGAACGCAACACTCCTGGGAGTTTGACCTTTCCAACCGGGTTGCAGAGCTGAAATAGGGGGGCTCGCTTGTTGTCGCATGGCCTTCACCTTCAGATCGGATGCACTCACCCCAATGGGTTGCTGTTTGTGCCAGGAGAGCCGTCCTATTGGAGGGGGAGAACTTAATGGCGTTGCGGTCCAAAAGATGGCTATTGCACTGGGTGTGCTTCGGGTTAACCTGCTTTGGACTTGCAGCCACTAAAGTCAAGGCCCAGACTTGGGTGGAGGATACGTTTGAGGACTTGGCCGACGGGCAACTGGACGCCTCGGGTCAAAATCTTTATATAAGCCGTGATGGGAAGATACGTTCGATCCACCGATTCGATCTGAACCAGGATGGCTATTTGGACCTGGTCTTCAACAGCAACCATGACACCTACAGCCTAATCCCAGCCAGCCTGGGAATTGTGACAGCAAGTCGAAGAATACACCGGACTGAGCTTGCGGTCGAAGGAAGTACACGCGTAGCCGTGGATGACCTGAACCGGGACGGCTACCTCGATCTGGTGTTCTGCCCGAACCCCGGGGGAGTTCAACATGGCCGCCGATTTCTGACCATTATCTGGGGAGCTGAGGATGGCTGGCCCCCGCATCGCAGTACCGGCCTGTTGCCCACTCATGACGCCAAGGCTATTGCCATCACCGATCTTAACGGTGATGGCTGGCCGGATATTGTAGCGCTCAACGGTGAAGCGTGGCTTCCGGGCCAACCGTCCGGGCGGATTATTCGGATTTTTTGGGGTAGCCAAGAGGGCTTTCTGTTGAGTCGGAGGCAAGACTTGGGTGTGCCCCAGGCAATCGATCTGGCAGGTGCGGATTTCGATGGTGACGGGAGTCGCGATTTGGCCATTCTCACAGCAGAAAACACCATCCGGTTTGCTGTGGGCCGAAGAGAGTAAGGACATTGCCAGGGAACTCGACAGTTCAGAGATCAGGTTGGCTGGCGAGGGTTTGCAGTGTCTTACTGCAGCTGATCTCAATAGGGATGGAAACTGTGATCTTGTCGTAGGCGCGGTTGGGGCCGTCCACATCGTGCCGGGACAAGGCACACGTACTTGGAGCCCGGTGACAAGCCTAGTTCCCCTCGGTGCGTCTCACATTTCCATTGGTGATCTGGATAATGACAAGCAGCCCGACCTGGTGCTGACGCCAGCAGCGGCGGGCGCGGGCGATGGCATTCGGATTCTCTGGGGCAGCACTAGCGGCTATGCAGCTGTGCGATCGACTAGTCTAAGGGTTCAATCGGCCACTGCTTCGGCGGTTGGAGACCTAGACGGTGATGCGTGTGTAGACCTGGCTGTGGCTGCTTATCGAGGAACCCATAGCTTCGCCACAGAGTCAGTTGTCTTTTTCGGTGACTGCAGCAGAGAGCTGAAGCGTAACGCGGAGGGTGTCCGAACGGAAGGGGCCACGGTGTCAATCACCAGGGTATATCCCCCACCTCCTCACCAACTTAATTACCCCACTTTAAGTGATCCACATCATCTCGTCTCTCCTTGCTTTTGTGTTTTTGCCTGCGCAAACTTTTCGCAGGCACTAGCTGGTTTTGAGTTGCCTACGGGCAAGTCACGCGAGGCCAGCCATTGCTTTTCCAGTCGCTCGACCTGGGACCGGTTGAAGGACTGATACTCTGAAGAGAGGTCAAACTTTGAGATCTCTTCCAGCACAGGGACGAAGTAATGCAAACTTCCAATCGGTTCTCCCTGGAAACTGTTCAAGTAGGAAACGTACTTTCGCCCGCATCCCACAAGGATCGCCTGTTCGACCAGGGCCAGATCAAGGCCATTTTCAAACCACTGCCCCGCCAATTTACGATCGGCACTGGAAAAGCGGGAGCGAACACAGGGCCGGGACAAAAACAGGGCTTCGACCGCTTCGACATAACGAGCTTGCTCATCGCGGAAAGAGGCCAGTGAATCCGCCGCTTCAGCGAGGCAATAAGGCCAGTACTCTTCACAGATCTGAAGGATTCCGGCTAGATACTGGTTGGGACTGAGGCAAACGCGGCAGAGCTGCTTTTCTTCGAGTTCTTTCAGGTAGGCCCCGATCGAGCGGCGCGATTTGCCTAAGGCCCGGGCCAGCTCCTGCTGACGAAACCTCAAACAGCCGGTAGCCCTTCGAGCGTTCAGCGAGGTATAGACGAATAACTTAAAAGCTCCGTCCGAGAGCTTGACGAGTGCCCGCTGCCACTCCCGGCCGGCCGCAAACCAGCCACTGGCCGTCTTGATTCTCAAACTGGAAGTCGGGATCATGAGGAAACCTCCTTGCCTTTCGAGGCTTTGCGAGGCCGTTTGCGTTTGCGGTAGGATTCTCCTTCCCACTCGATTTGATGGGCGTTGTGGCAGAGCCGGTCCAGCAGAGAGTTGGCCTGGATGGGATCGGGAAAGAGTCCCATCCATTCTTCCAGGCTGCGGTTGCTGGTCAGGATCACAGAGCCCTTTTGATAACGTTCATAGACGATCTCGTACAAGTCATCCGCCTGATCATCACTCAGAGGTTTTAAGCCAAAATCATCAATGATCAAACAGCAGCAGCCGCAGTATTGTTTGAGCAGGCGGTCCTGGGATAGATCGGCTCTGGCTGCCTGCAAGGACTGAAACAGGCGCGAGGCCTGCAGGTAGCGCACCTCAAAGCCGCGCCGTACCGCTTCATGCCCCAAAGCCTGGGCCAGGTGCGACTTGCCGACCCCAACTGGCCCGCACAGCAAAATATTTTCCTTTTTCTCCAGGAAGTGACAGGTGGCCAGATCATAGATGCGGCGCCGATCCAGAGAAGGGGTAAAGGAGAAGTCAAATTCCTCCAGCGTCTTCAGTTCAGCAAAGCAGGCCTTCTTGAGCCGGCGGTTGAACTTACTCTGGGAGCGACGTTCCAGCTCCGTCCTGGACCAGAAGCGTGAGAAAATCCACATAGGCCAGCTGTTGTTTTTGGGCTTCCCGTAGACGCACGTTCCAGGCTGTCGAGTAATCCGCCCAGATGTAAAATCTTCAGCTTTTCCACCAGATGTTGATAATGACTCATCGTGACTCCTTTCCTGCCCCTTGCACAAAATAGTCAGCTGATCGGGCAAAACGATAGGCGCTCAGAGGCAAACTGCAGGCCCGAGGCGGGCCACAGCTCTCCTTCCACAAACCCTTCTGCAGGATTCCCTTCAGGCTCTGGTAACGCAGATTGCCAAAGCTCAAGGCCCGGCGACAGGCCTGGTCGAGAACTTCAGCTCCATAGCTCTCCGAGAGGCGCAAGACGGCCTGCGCCTTGCGCAGGTTTCTCATGGCATGATCGCTCAGGATCTGGGCCACATACTGGCCCACAGAGGGACCCAGCTCGGCGGCCCTTTGACGACAATAAGCAGGGGTCTGTTCCAGATAGGCGCGTTTGTGGGGCGGATAATCCTGAGTGTCAGTTTGCCAGCTTCCGGCCCGACGAACTCGGACGTGAGTCTTGATGAGCTGATGGTTGAGATACACTCTCAGCATTTTCTGATCGGCCCGCACCCAGACCTGCTCTCCCCGGTACGGATAGGGGACCGAGTAGTAGCACTTCTCAAAGATGAGGTGGCAGTCCCAGTGAATGGTGCACTCTTTCCATTGGGCCGCCTCAAAGGATTCCACAGGAAGTGGCTGGAGTTGGTCGACCTCTTCGGCCAGAAAAACTTCGTAGGGCTTGCGGTGAGTGGTTCCGTGTTCCCTGAGGCCGATTTCTTCTCGACACCAGCGCAAGGCTCGTTCGTTGGCCTCGTCCAGGTCCCGGTAGCTTCGACCGGCAATCAACTGCTGACGAACCACGGGGACGGATCGTTCGACTTTCCCCTTATGACGCGCCATGCGCACCTTCGCCGGGTCGGCGATGAAACCAAAGTGGCGCTCCAGTTCCGCGTAGGCCGGGTTCAGAGTAGGATCGTAGAGGTCGGCTTCGAGCACCCCATCCCGCAGATTGTCTAAACTATGTGCCCAACCTCATTATGTGGCCGGGCCCGGCACGAAGGCCGGTATTGCTGGGAGGGTCGCGCTGTCGGGGCAACATAATTTTCAGAGGGAATCGAGCCAAGCCAACAGAGTTTCGTCATCTCGCCAGACGGCTCTTCGGGGGAGTTCCTCCGAAGACTCGAACGAAGGTTCGCAGACGCGCAAGGCTGCTTCCTTGATCCGGGGGGTAATCTCGGCATAACGATTGGTGGTCTCCAAGCTGACGTGGCCGAGCCAACCTCGGATGACAGTGAGCTCAACCCCCGATTCCAGTAAATGGACCGCTGCGGTGTGCCGGAACAGGTGAGGGCTGACGTGCCTGGCATCCCTTTCGTTTAAGTCAAGAGTGCCCGCACAGCGACGGACGATCTTGTAAATTCCAAAGCGGGTCAAGGGGGAACCGGAACGGGAGACAAAAACGGGGTTCTCAGGATTGAGGCTCCCACTCTCGTGTTGGAGGAGAGAGCGAAGCTGCCGAGCAGTCTCCTCCCAGAGGGGGCACATCCTCCATTTGTCTCCCTTGCCATGGAGGCGAACCCGGGGCTGAGCGCCGAGATCCAGATGGCCCACTCGAAGATCGGCCACTTCCTGCACGCGCGCCCCGGTGTTGTAAAGGAACAGCAGTAGGGTTCGATTGCGTGGCGCCTGCCGTCCGATGGTAGGCAGGGACCGAAACAAGGCTCTGATCTCCTGCTGTTCCAGGTACTGCATGGGGCGGGGAGCCGCCCGCTTGACGGGCACCAGCGCCACCTGTTCGCTGACCGGGAGCATTTCCGGCACTCTTCGGGCCAGATAATCAAAGAAGGTGCGCAGGGCGACGAGGCGCTGGTTCCGGGTTCGAACGTGATTGCCCCGCTTCTCTTCGAGATAGTGGAGAAAGCGCAAGGTGCGCTTGAAGCTCAGGTCTTCGACGCTCAAACGAGTTATTCTCCGCCTGCGGTCCTGGGCCACGAAGCAAAGGAACAGCTTCAGAGCATCTCGGTAGCTTCGAATCGAGGCCGGCTGGAGGCCTTTTTGGACCTTCAGATAATCTTCGAAAAAGGAACGAACAATCTGGCCCAGAGTCAATCGCATGGTGTCCCTCCCTCCTGAAGTAAAGGCCCAGCAAAAGCCTCAAAGCGTTGATTCGCTTCCTGCAACAGCGCTTGCGTAATCGTGAGATAGACCGCCGTCGAGGTGGGATCGACATGCCCGAGGAAGGTGGCCAGGTGCAGCAGCCGGGTACTGGGATCGAGCCCCGAGCGGTACCAACGCAGCAGCGTGCCCACGGCGAAACTGTGGCGAAGATGATGCAGCCGTGGAGGCGTTGTTCCCGCAGGTACCTGAAGATTCAGTCGAGGCATCAACGCATGAAAGGTGTGGCTGATGGTACCCGGGTTGAGGGGACGGTTGTGGTTAAACGAGAAGAGAGGCCCTTCGCTGCAAAGCTTCCCGTGGCGTCGAATCCTGGCTTGCACAAAGACTTCCAGTAACTGACCCATCCGAGGCCCAAACGGGACCAGCCGACTCTTGGAGAATTTGGTCTCCCGAATCACCAACAGGCGCCGATTGAAGTCCACGTCCGCGATCGACAGACGAGCGGCCTCGCTCACCCGAAGGCCGAGTCCGTAAAGCAGGGCAAAGATGGTGCGATAGGTCATGGCGCGCAAGGGGGCTCGTCTGTTCTCTTTCAGGCCTGATGCCAGTTCCAGGAGGCGACGCGCTGTTTGTCGGTCGAAAATGAAGGGGATTCTCTGTGAAGTTTCTCTCCTTGGCTCAGCTTGCACGGGAGAGCGTTGCAGGTAACCTTGCTCGACCATCCACGCGAAAAGCCGCCGCACCGTACCCAGGAGATGATTGTAACTCCGGGGTCTTTTCCGGGGCCGTGAGGCCAGAAACGCGTTGATCCGTTCAGGGGTGATCGCCTCCAAGCACGTGACTTGCTCCTGCACCAGATAGCGATCCAGAAGCGCCAGTGTCTTCTCCTCCACCTCGAAGCGTCGCGCCAGAGCCCGCTTGTGGGCCAGAAATCGCTCTATGCCGTCCCGGAGGGGACTATGAAACACCCTCACTGGAGCACTCATAAGACCTCCTCTCCATCCCCGCAGGCCACTTCACGCAACGCCTCAAGGTCCACTTTGCTGTAAATCAGCGTCGACGATGGCGCTCGATGTCCCACGTAGTCCCCGATGATTTTCAAAGAGAACTCGGCCTCCACCAAGCGTTGCACACAGCTGTGGCGAAGCGTATGAGATCCCGCCCTGGAGACGGCAATCCCCGCTTTGTGTAGATAGTGAGAAGCGCGTCCGGAGATGGCCGAGTGGGTCAGGGGAGCGCGAGGAGCCATGCTGCGGAGAAACACTTGTCGATGGGTCGTCTTGGGTCGGCCTGCTTGCAAATAATCCAAGATCGCTTGACCGACCAGCGCAGATAGAGGGTAACCGGTCGAATGACCGGCCTTGCGATCGGGGACTCGAAGCCGCTCCTGGCGCCAGTCGACATTCTCCAACGTCAGCGAAGCCACCTCCTGGGCTCGAAGACCGTAGGTCACGAGCAAAAGAAGGATGGCATAGTCCCGTTTACCCACTGGGGTCCGGCGATCCACCGCCTCCAGCATGCGTCGCACCTCATCCCAGGTAATGGATCGCGGAATCGTGGAGAGACGGTAGACCTGAGGGTGCTGCACCGTAGCACTGAGATCCCGCTCCAGGCATCGCTCTCGATACAGATAGCGCAGGAAGACCCGTAAGACTCCGCAAGCGCTCCGAACGCTGGACCAGGCCAGTCGCCGGCTCAGCTCCACGGCATAACCGCTCAGAATCGGGGGTGAGAGGTGGTGGAGATCCTTGAGACCGATCGCTTCCAGATAGGATGCGAAGAGCCGCAGGTAGTGCGTGTAGTATTCGAGCGAGCTCTCCCGCAGTCCTTTTTCCCGCCGCAGGTAATCAAAGAACCCAGGGGCCCAATCTTGGAAAGGGTTCTCTGGCCTTCGCTGCCGTCCTGCAGGTACGAAGTCGGCCAAGACGACGGACAGCATCTGTTCGATCGGAATGCGCACCTCCTTGGCAATCTGTTTCCTCCGTTTGGCCCTGGCTCTGCCCCCTCGTACCTGTTTCCGAAGGTAATGGGCGATGAAACTGTCCACGTGGGCCGACAGATCCTCCAGGCTTTGCGCGCCTCCTTCTCGCGCAAACTCGCCAAAGCGCACCAGCAGCGGGATGCGACGAGAGATCGTCTTATAGGAGTACTCCCGCTCGCTGAGCCAACTCACATAGCTCTCGATGGCCCCGCTGATCCAGCAAGTGCGGATCCGATCGACCGTATCCGGCCTGACATAGTAAAGCTCCAACATAGATAACCTCCTTTCTGAGCAAGGATACCTTCTTTTGGAGCCTTTTTATTATGTTCCCAATTCCTTCCCCCCAACCCCTTCGTCTCCGGCACACTGTGATCGGCGGCCACATAATGAGGTTGGGCACATAGTTACGATTATGTTCCCGGGAACATAATCGTAAACAATCAGCTTCGGGATTCCCTGGAAGGAGTCAAAGGCCCGGATGTGACAATCCAGCCAAGTGGGGCTGTCCTGCCGGAAAACGAAGCGAACAAAGCGGTGACGACTGTAACTGAGAATCATGATGAAGGCCCACGCTTTGCGGAGTTTCCCGGCTTCAGGATCGATCATCCGTCCGGCGGAGCCGAAATCCACCTGCGCCTGCTCACCGCTGCGGCTATGCACCCGCACCGTGACCGGTCGGGTGTATTCCCGCAAGTGTTTTCTCACATAACGGTGCACACTCATGTAGCTCGTCCCCAGTTGATAGTTCTCCGCGAGCAAGCGGTGCACCTGAGTCAGCGTCATATGCGGCTGCTCTAGCCATTCCTTAATCTGTTGGTGATAGAGCCGGATCCGCTCGCGGGCCGGTTGCTCAAAGACCGCCACCTTTACGACAGAAGCTACTAACATGGACAGCTCACTTTCTTCAGGCAGCGCTTTGTCTCGACTCACTCCTTTCT
>JALLON010000093.1 GCA_027717925.1 Acidobacteria bacterium AH-259-G07
GATGGCAAGCGCAATCTCTTCGGGACGCCTTGCGCCTAGATCGAGTCCAATGGGCGCATGGATCAAGGCCAACTGTTCGTCGGTGATTCCCATTTCTTTGAGCGAGGCCACTCGTCGCGCGTGGGTCTTTCGAGAACCCAGCGCCCCAATGTAGCGGCAGGGGCTTTCCAGTGCTAGTTTCAGGGCGGGATTGTCCAGTTTCTCATCATGACTCAGGACCACGAAATAGGTCGATTCGTTGAAATACGAGTCCGCGAGGGCTTCGTGCGGCCATTTGACCATTAGCTCGTCAGCTTGGGAAAAACGTTCCGGCGTGGCGAAAGCCGAACGTGGATCGACCACAATCGTGCGAAATCCCAGTACCTTGGCGAAGGTGATGAGGGGGATTGCCACATGTACCGCACCGATAATGATCAGCTTGGGAGGCGGCGGGAAGACCTCAATGAAAACTTCGCTCTTCTGTCCGTCAAGATCAAAAGTCACCCTCTCGGATTTCTGCAGCTTCAGAAGTTCCCCGGCACGTTCATACACCCGTCGGTTCAAGTCGGAAGAGCGCAGATCTCCCTGGGTCTGACCGTCCGGCCAGATCAGCATCTTGCTGGCCAGCCCCTGACCCACAATCACCGTTGAGACGGCCACCAACTGTTCATCTCTCAGGCAACGTTCAAGTTCTTGGTAAAGGTCAGAGAGCACCTCCACAAAGACTTCGATTTCCCCTCCACAGCTCAATCCTACGGCCCACGCCTGCTCGTCGGTGATACCAAACTTCACCAGCTTGGGCTGGCCTGTTTGCATGACTTCGCGGGCCTCTTCTATCACCGCCCCTTCGACGCAGCCGCCACTGACGGATCCAACCATCTCGCCAGCCGAGGAGAGGGCCAATTTTGAACCCAAAGGGCGGGGAGCGGAGCCGTATACCTTTACCACCGTTGCCATGGCAACTTTCTTGCTGTCAGCTCGCCAATGCTCTAAATCGTTCAAAATTTCACGCATTTTCAGCCTCAAAATTGTAGCGTCCGTTCTCAGAACGGATTATCTCAGCCGCTCTCAGAGCGGCCGCTACAGATTTTACGCCACCTCAGAAAAGCGCATCCGCATCTGCCGGCGCAACGGTCGGTGTTCTCCTAGTCGTTCAAGGAGCTTGCCCAACTGTTCCAAGCTCGTCAAGTTGTGAACGGGCAAAAAATCGTCGATGTAAGGCAGAGCTGTCCGAATGCCTCGAGTCAGCGGCTCATAGCGTGGTGAGCCCAGAAGGGGATTTAACCAGATTAGCCGCCGGCAACTGCGCTGCAGGCGAGCCATTTCCTTCTCGAGCAGTTGAATATTGCCTCGATCCCAACCGTCGCTGATGATGAGAACAATAGCTCCCTGGGACAGAACGCGTCGTGCCCAGTCGTAGTTGAAGTTCTTCAATGCTTCACCAATACGGGTTCCTCCAGCCCAGTCCTGAATGGCGCCAGTGACTTGGCTGAGAGCTTGGTCCACGTCCCGCTCCTTGAGATGGCGGGTAATCCGCATCAGACGGGTGCCGAAGACAAAAGCTTCCATCTTTTGTAAACGGCTGTTGATCACAAAGATGAACTGCAGGAGAAGACGAGAATAAGGTTCCATCGAACCGCTGATGTCACAGATTACCACTAGGGGACGGCGTCTGTGCTTGCGCCGCCGCCACCTGAGTAGTAGAGGTTCTCCACCCTGACGCAGGTTATGCCGCAGCGTGCGCCGCATGTCCAGGTAAGCCCCCCTGGAGCCCTGAATCGTCCGCCGGGTGCGGTGCTGCTCTACTTCCCATGTCATGTCTTGCATAAGACGTTTGACCTCTTCTCTCTCTGCAGGGGTCAATTCAGCAAAGTCCTTCTGGCGGAGCACCTCTTGAGCGCTATAAGTGCGGATTTTTGCTGCTTCACGCGGATCGGATGCAGAAACCTGCTGAAGGTGATGGTCCTCCGCATGGGTTTGGAGTGCCGGCTGCTCTTTAATCTGATGAGACCTTCGAAGAAGCAGTCCCAGTTCTGGAAAGGATCCCCTCTTTTCGCCAGCCTGCCAAAACAGGTCAAATACCCGATGAAACAGGGCCAGGTGTTCTCGGCGACTGACCAGAATGGTCTGGACGGCATCCCTGAAATCTTTCCGGTACCCAATATTGACGTGTTTGGCTGCCTCCACCAGATCGATGATGCGAGTTGTAGTGACGTTCATACCCAGATCACGCAGCAGCCTGGCGAAAAGGATCATATTGCGCAGTAAATGTCCCTGATCTTCCATCGAAGAGCAGGGGTCAGACCTTGAGTTTTTCATTTTTGGGCCCAAAAACTAAAAACTCAAGGTCTGACCCCTGCTCTCTGAGAGAGGATGCGTTGTGTCACTGGACCTTTGGTATGCTCAAGGTCATCCTGATATTTGAGCAGGGCTCCCAAGGTGTCTTCAATCATCTCCTCAGTGAGTGTTTTCTGATCCAATGCCACCAAAGCGGATACCCAGTCCAACGTCTCAGCCACGCCTGGGCGCTTGTAAAGGTCTTCTCGCCGGAGTTCCTGGACAAAGGCCACCACCTCACCGGCCAAATGCTGTGGCGCCTCGGGCACCTTGGCCAGAATAATCTGGTGTTCTTTCTCAAAAGAAGGATAGTCAATCCAGTAGTAAAGACAGCGTCTCTTGAGAGCGTCATGAATTTCTCGAGTTCGGTTGGAAGTGATCAGCACAATCGGTGGTTCCTCAGCCTTAATCGTCCCGATTTCAGGAATGCTGATTTGAAAGTCCGAAAGTATCTCCAAAAGGAAAGCCTCAAACTCTTCGTCGGCCCGATCCAGTTCATCGACCAGTAAAACCGGTGCCGGGTCTTCTGTTCCGTCGATGGCCTGAAGCAAAGGTCGTTTCAGCAGGAACTCGGGGCCAAAAATGTCTTGAACGGTAGATTCCTGGTGGATATTACCCGAGGCTTCCAGGAGACGAATCTGGAGCATCTGCCGACTGTAGTTCCATTCGTAAACGGCAGTGTTCACATCCAGCCCTTCGTAGCACTGGAGACGGATAAGTTTACGCTTCAGCATTGAGGCCAGGACTTTAGCCACCTCTGTTTTGCCGACTCCGGCCTCCCCTTCCAGAAAGAGGGGCTTTTTCAGCTTTACAGAGAGGAAAATCGATGTGGCCAGGCTGCGATCAGCGATGTAATGTTCCTGCCGCAACCCTTCTTCCACCTGATCGATGGATTTAATTTCCTGGCTCACTGGTTCTCTTTTTCAGCTCCGAGCCCGGTCACGCGCCGTCTTCAACGCCCTTTTGCTGTACACCTTGGCAAGTTCCACGCGGTAGGGTCCCGAGGCGTAAGTGTCACCCATGGGGTCGTCAATGCTCAGGTGTTCAGTGACCGCTTGATCGATGGTTGCGTCCTCCAGGTTCTGACCAGCCAGCGCCTCAGTCACAGCGCTAGCTCTGTAAGGTGTCGCGGTGACCCCATTGAAGCAGAGGCCGGCACGTTCGCAAGACTCATCGCCTCCCAGTGCGACAATGGCTGCTGCGCCACAGACAGCGTAGCCTGAGGCGGGATGCTCAAACTTGAGATAACACGATCCGGTCCGTTCTTCCAGTGCCGGCAGCTCCACAGCCGTGAGAACTTCTTCAGGCTTCAGATCGGTCGTTAATAGATCCAGGAAGAAATCGGATGCGTTGACTTGCCGGTCGCCGTCGCGTCCTGTGATGTGGATCACGCCATCTAGAGCCAGGGTGACCGCCGGAAGATCCGAGCCCGGATCGGCATGAGCAAGGTTTCCCCCAATCGTCCCTTTGTTACGGACCGCAGGATCTGCAATTTGACCGGCTGCTTCGGCGAGAATTGGACAATGCTTTTTAACCGCCTCCGAGGCAGCGAGCATGGCGTGGGTGGTGAGGGAACCGATCCGAAGACGGCCATCGGTTTTCATCACTCCGCTGAGCTCGGAAATCCGTCCGATATCAATCAAGACCGGAGGTTGAGCCAGGCGCAGCTTCATAATGGGAATAAGACTATGGCCGCCGGCGAGCAGCTTGGCGCCACTGTGCTGTTGAAGCAGGTGGATTGCTTCCTGAAGGGTGTTTGCTCGATAGTATTCAAATCTTGCCGGATACATATCACGACCTCCCGCTCTGATGAATCGCCCGCCAGATTTTTTCAGGTGTCAGGGGCATGTCTAAATGCTTAATACCGTAAGACTTTAGAGCATCCACGACGGCGTTGACTACCGCTGCGGGCGAGGCAATGGTTCCAGTTTCTCCAACCCCTTTCACTCCCAGGGGATTGTGTGGGCAGGGGGTCACCGTTCGATCCAACTCAAAGGAAACCAGCATGTGAGGTTTTGGAACAGCATAATCAAGGAGTTCTCCTGTGAGGAGCTGCCCGTTGCCGTCGTAGATGGCTTCCTCCCACAGAGCCTGGGCAATACCGTGAGCGATACCTCCATGGATCTGTCCATCCACAATCATGGGATTGATCACGTTACCAACATCGTCTACGGCCACATATCGGAGGAGCTTGACCTCTCCGGTCTCGGGATCGACTTCTAAGACGGCAATGTGCGTTCCGAACGGAAAAGTGAAATTGGCCGGATCGTAAAAAGAGGTTGCGCTGAGACCGGGTTCCACACCCGGGGGTAGATTATGTGCAAGGTGAGCCTGTAAGGCGATGTCGTTCAAGGTTTGAGATTTGTCCGGAGCGCCTCGAACAAAAAATTTACCCTCTTCGAAAACCACATCTTCTTCGGAGGCCTCCAGAAGATGGGCGGCGATCTGGCGGCCTTTCTCGATCACTTTGTCTGCGCTTACTGCAATAGCACTGCCACCCACGGCCGCACTGCGACTTCCATAGGTACCCCAACCGAACGGTACTTGGTCGGTATCTCCGTGGATGACTTCCACATTGTCAGCGTCGATGCCCAGTCGATCAGCGACAATTTGTGCAAAGGTTGTGTGATGTCCCTGGCCGTGAGCTGATGAGCCGGTGTAGACCGTCACCGTACCGGTTGGATGAACCCGAACCTCGCCACTCTCCCATTGGCCTGCCTGGGCCCCGAGGGACCCGACGACGGCCGAGGGAGCCAGGCCGCAGGCCTCGATATAGGTGGACAGGCCGACACCCAAAAGCTTGCCGCCCTCGCCGCGCCGACGCTCCTGCTCGGCGCGCAAGTTTTTGTAGTTAACCATCTCCAGGGCCCTGTCCAGAGCCGGTCCGTAATTCCCACTGTCATACTGAAGAGCCACCTGAGTTTGATAGGGGAAGGCATCTGGAGAGATGAAATTTCGCCGCCGGATCTCGACTGGATCCAGACCAAGCTCCTCGGCTGCCAGGTCCATTAACCGCTCGATTATAAAGGTCGCTTCGGGTCGCCCGGCTCCACGAACCGTATCGACCGGTGTGGTATTGGTGAAGGTCCCGATGACGTTGCAGTAAATCGCCGGTATGTCGTATTCGCCTGAAAGTAATGTGCCGTGTAGATAGGTCGGGACGAGCGGACCGAAGGTGGACAAGTAGGCACCCATATTGGCATAGGTTTTCACGCGCAGGCCCAGAATCCGGCCATTTTCGTCTAGAGCCATCTCGGCTTCGGTGACATGATCCCGACCATGCGTGTCTGTCAGGTTAGCTTCTGTGCGCGTGGCTGTCCACTTCACGGGACGATGCAGCTGCATCGAGCACCAGCAGGCAATGACTTCGTCCGGATAGTGATGGATCTTGCTGCCAAATCCACCCCCCACCTCAGGAGCGATGACCCGGATCTTGTGCTCAGGTAAGCCCAGCGAAGCCAGGGACATCAGCAGGCGATGGATGTGCGGATTCTGGGAGGTCATCCAAACCGTCAGCTGACCCTTGGAGTCGTCATAACTCGCCAGTGCCGCCCTGGGTTCGATGGCCTGGGGAATCAACCGGTTATTGCGTATATTGACCTTGAGGACGTGGGCGGCTTTGGGAAAGGCCTCGTCGGTTTTGGTTTTGTCTCCAAGCTCCCAGTCAAAGGCGATGTTATTGGCCGCTTCCGCATGGAGCTGAGGGGCGCCCTCTTCAACTGTCTTAGCTGGGTTGGTCACTACCGCAAGGGGGTCATAATCCACCTCGACCAGGTCGACAGCGTCCTGTGCCCTGTAGCGATCTTCGGCGAGCACGACGGCTACGGCATCTCCGACATAGCGCACGGTCTCTGAAGCCAGAACCGGGTGTGGTGGTATCTTCATATCAGGCAGAAGCCAGCCAACGGGAACTACTCCGGGCGTCCCGCTCTTTTTAATGTCTTCTCCGGTAAAGACAGCAGTAACCCCGTCCAAGGCTGTGGCTTTACTTGTGTCGATGCTGCGAATGCGCGCATGAGCATGAGGGCTCCGAACAATAGCTGCATAGGCCATGTTGGGGAGTTTCAGATCGTCAGTATACTGACCCGCGCCGGTGATGAGGGAAGGATCTTCTCGACGTTTGATCGATGAACCGAATACTCTTGCCATCTCATTTACCTCCCTCGGGGTTTCCGGCCCGCATCAGCTCGGCAGCGTATTGGACAGCTTTGACGATGTTGTGGTAACCGGTGCAGCGGCAAAGATTGCCTTTTAGACCATGCCGGATCTGCTGTTCGCTTGGATCAGGATTGTCCTCAAGCAAACCACAGGCGGCCATGATCATTCCCGGCGTACAGTAGCCGCATTGAAGCCCGTGCTTTTCCCAAAAGGCCTCCTGTAAAGGATGAAGCTTTCCGTCTGTGCTCAGACCTTCAATGGTGGTAATTGAAGAGCCATCGGCCTGCACAGCAAGTTGGGTGCACGACTTGACGGTCTTTCCGTCCATGTGGATCGTACAGGCGCCACACAAACTTGTTTCGCACCCGATGTTTGTCCCCGTAAGTTCCAGTTCCTCACGAAGGAAATGGACAAGTAAAAGGCGGGGATCGACGTCTCTTTCGTACGTCTTTCCGTTCACTTCAACACTAATATGTGTCATAAGCATTCTCCCATCCTAAAAAGCCCAAACAGAGCCGCGACTGTCAAGGAGCGGCAGGAAAGCTGTAGTGGCCGCTCTGTGAGCGGCGCAAATTCCCCCGCCTTGGGTATGATTGGTCCGTTCATAGAACGGACGCTACAAGTCTCCCGCCGCTCCCTGCCGGTCGCGACTCTGTAGCATTGCTTGGAATGTTTCGCAGTTAAATGCATAACCAGTGGGTGAATCCACATATTATCCGCTGCAGGCCCGGAAGAAAATAATAAATAACAGCAGCACCGCCAGGCTAAGCCCGAGAACCATGAGGCGGCGATGCCGCGGTATCAAATCTGCCAGAACGTCCTTGGCGACATTAGCCGCGAATTGCGTTTGGGGTGGGGTCCCCACTGCTTGGGGTGAATCCGTAGAATCCTTTGTTTGATACAGTGCGTTGATCTGTTGATGCAGCTGCTCCAATCCTTGTCGGGTAATCAGCCGTGCCGAACTGTCCATTAAACGCTGCCCCACGCCCGCCATACGTCCACCGACCTGGGCACTGATTTCGTAATGCAAACTGGTTGATCCATTATGGTCTTCCAGCTGAATGTCTCCTTCACCCTCTAGAAATCCCGATACCCCTTTGCCGCTCAATTTAAGATGGTAACTCTCAGGTGGATTGAGATTCGAAAGGGTAAACTTGCCTTCAAACTTTCCCTGAACAGGGCCGATTCGAATACTGAAAGTACCTTTGTATTCGTTCTCCCCCAGCTTGATGAGTTCGTCACAACCGGGAAGAGTTTTTGAAATGACGTTTGGGTCCAAAAGCGCCTTCCACAACACGTCGCGGGGCACATCAAAGGTATGACGACCTTCGACTTTCAATGGGTACTCTCCCCTTGTTTGATATTGGAAGGATAGTCTGTTCCGGCAGGGATTTCAATGGGCTATCGTGAAACCCCTGAAACCCGATCGGCTCGATTACAGGAATTTTAAGCCTTGAATAATTGAGACCACGATGGAGAGGATCGTCAGTCCCATACAGAGGAGAGCGATAATCAGGTGATCTGTACGTTCAGGCTGCATGGGATCCAACCATCGGGACATCAAATAGCCCCCCGCAAATCCTCCCAGATGGGCCCAGTTGTCAACACCTCTCATCATCAAACCAAACACGAAGAGAAGTACTGCCAAGCCCCACGCCTGGCGTCCCACCGCGCTGCTTCCCCTTTTTCCAGCGTAAACCAGTGCGCCGAGAAGGCCGAAAATCGGAGCCGAAGCCCCGATTGTCCATCCAGCTCCTCGCAGTGGCCACGGCAGAAACCAGAGAAAAGCACCGGCCGAGCTGCTCAGGAAAAAACCGGTAATCGAGGATACCGTGTAAATGATGACCATGCGAGCAACGCCATATTCGGAGGCCGTTGCAGGTGCCAATTGGCGAACCCACATCATGTTAAAGAGAATGTGCAGTAAACCTCCGTGAAGCCAGGCGGCACTCAGGACCGTCCACCATCGACCGGCCTGGAAGAACGGTATTGCTCCGCTTGCTCCAAATAGAAAAAGGCTGCGCAGGCTGGGAGAGAGGAGGGAGAAGAGGCCCTCCATACGGATCCCACCCGGGTCGATGACCAGCATAGCGATGTAAAGACCACTGCAGCCCCAAATCACCATCTGAACGAAGCCCAGATCCTGGCCCAGCCTCCTTAACAAGGACGCATAGCCCCACATCCCTGGATTGGGCCGCCCGCAGTTAAAACACTCCTTGTCGTTGACACCTACCAATCTGCCGCAGGAAGGACAGACCACTGATCCAGTTGTCTGACGTTTCAACACAGTCTCATCCTTTTAGTAACCTGCTGCCATCCCATCTTTCCGCGATTCGCTTGCACCTCGGTAGACCTTGTTGTTGGCATCATATAGGATCGCCTGATAGCCTCCAAATAAGCCCACCACAAATCGCAGACGGTGCCCTTTCTCCACCAAGCTCTCCAAGGCCTCGACGGCAATACCAGACTCCAGGGCTAGCTCTCCCCCATCACTCATCACACTCCCTGTGGGAGAAGAAGAGCCAAGGTGGTAAAAACGAGGCGCGTCTCCCGCCTCCTGGAGGTTCATTTCAAAGTCGATGATATTGCAAAGTATCTGGACGTGTCCCTGCGGCTGCATGTCCCCACCCATGACGCCGAAACTCAGGAAAGGTTTACCGGCCCGGGTCACAAAAGCAGGAATAATCGTGTGAAAAGGGCGTTTATGTGGAGCATAGGTGTTGAAGTGGCCCTCTTCCAGATTAAAGAGAGCCCCCCGGTTTTGTAACACAAATCCCAAGCTGTCGGGGACCAACCCCGACCCGAAACCGATAAAGTTACTTTGAATCAAAGAAATCATATTGTGCTCTTGGTCCGCAACTGTCAGGTAGATGGTGTCCCCCCTCGCGAGCTTGGGGTCACCGGCTGGAATTTGACCCGAAGCCCGCTCAGGATTAAGGAGCTTCCGACGTTTCTCAGCGTATTTTTTGGAAATCAATTCGGCCATGGGAATC
>JALLON010000094.1 GCA_027717925.1 Acidobacteria bacterium AH-259-G07
GGACATCGTCCCAGAAAACCGAATCGGTGGAGGCTCGGATTTGTTGAGCCTGCAGGGGAGAGAAGAAAGCCAGAAACTTCTATTGAAACGGGATGAGCCGATTGGCGGCGGATCGTATAGAGACTCAACGGCCTCGGCGCCCGGATCGTCTCATTTACTTTACTCGGGTCAGGCCGGACAAGTAAATTTCCTGACAACAGGTAATTTCTTTAGTAGTCTTGAAACGAGGGGATCAGGATATTAGATATTAAACAGCACAACTAAGATGGCGGAAGACAGCAACGGAAATCAGTCCCTCATCCCCGTTTGGGAATCGGAGCTTCTCAGACTGACCGCGTTTCCAAGTCCAGCGACCCGGATAGTAGAGCCCAACTGGTGGGAACGCGTAGTGGGCGAACCGGCAGAGACAAGGACGTCTCGCCCACGCGAGAGGCTAGGTTTACAGGAAGAGGGGAAGCTTGAAGATAGATATCTCGTATTGACCATACAGCCAGATCGAATCGATTGGGTTTTAACTCCCGTGGTCGATCGAAGGGAGACAGAAGAGTTTCTGACGATGGGTCCTTTTCTCGTTACGGTCGAAGCTTTTCTGAATCTCATGTTGTCCTGGCTCCGACTGGATGACTGCCCCTCGCTGGTACGACTTGCGTTTGGGGCTGTCTTGCTTCAGCCTACAAACAGTCTAGATCGGGGTTATCGTAAGTTACTGGAGTATCTCCCGAAGGTCGAAATCGATCTGGTGGGAGCCAGTAACTTTTTTTATCAGATCAACCGACGCAGGACTTCAAACTCAGGAATAGACGGCCTGGACGTGAATCGATTGTCTAAGTGGTCGGTGCAGGCGAGGCAAGGTCTCCGCCTCGCCGTAGGGGAAACGTTGGTAAAATACAAGACACAAGAAAAGCGATTTGCCTGTCGGCTGGAGTTAGATATCAATACAGCTCCCGAATTTGAAGGTGAACTTGTCCAGGAAAAGCTTCCCGAAATTTTTCAGGAACTAGTGAATCTTGGTAGAGAAATATCTGAAAAAGGTGATATTCCGTGAGTACGACGACTAACACAAGCTTACCTTCCAATGTGGGTACGGCTCTGTGGGCAGACTATCCGGCTAGAACCGACTTAGAGTTCTACGAGGGGTTGCTCAAGTCTAAACCCCAACGTGAAGTTGGTGGGGAGTTTCCAGCAGGAGATTTGACACAGCACGAACTTAGCCAGACTTTTTTTCCCAGCACTCTCCTTCTATGGGCCCCGTCGTCTGCACGTTCGTCTTCCGAGGTGTCCTTTGTTCTCCTTACATCCGAGCTTGGATCCGTATCCGAACCTGGATCAAGAAACGAAAGGTTGGTCTATTTAGCGGAGGCCCAACCGGAAATTGCCTACTGTGGCTGGTTGGATGACTCTACTACCAAGGAGAAGGAGAGCCCCGAGAATATTGAGGAAAGGCTTGTCCACATGTTCTCAGCCGCGGAAGAAGAAATTTTTGAAGACGGTCTCGCGAACAGTTTCTCAAGAAGCTTGGTTGACTTTATCAATAGAAATGGCAGTACCGTCCTCGACCTGACCACGAATCTAGTGCTGAATGAGAGGGTCAACCCGGAAGTTGCTTCGGAAGCACTGCGCTGGCTCGGTCGCATGGATGATCCGTGGACTTATTTTGAACGCAGGTGGCTACTTGAGCGGAGTCTCTTCACCCCGTCTCCGAAGACCCGAGACGGGGCAGCTCTCGGGTTGGCTTCTTTGGACGATCCCCATTCCATACCGTATATCGAGCAGGCAATTGAACGTGAAGAGATCGACGAATTGAGAGCAGACTTGAAGCAAGTGCTTGACCAGTTAAAAAATACTGATCGATGCCCTTTGTTCTGAGAACGATCCGTAAAGCCAGGTGGTATAAACCATTGTGGCTTTCTCCTACCGACATTCCTGCAGATCCCCTCGGTGACCTGCAAACAAAGGACAATTGCCTGTCTGTATGGAAAATCCAAGAGGATTATTCAAACTGGGACCTTGTCATCACTGCTCTCGCGGCTAACCGTCAGTATCTCTCCAATTTGGACTACGCTGTTTTCGACGAGAAGCTTATCTTGGAGCATGAAATTAGGACACAACCTTCTAGAGGAGTTACTCCTTTGGTGGAAGTAAACGATTGGCATCTGGACCTGGTCGAACTGTCTGGCCACAAGCTGGTCTCCTTAACCAAGTCGATTATGGAAAACGCCAAGATAGGAAGAGTTCCAGAAAAGAACATAATTGAGCTGCTACGAGAGGCCCTCAAGGCAGGACAAATCAGGGCTGATCAGTTGCGGTTAAAGGAACACGAAAAACAGAAGCTCTGAACTGTCCGCTCAATCAACCCACCGCGAAACTGTGCCCGAACTCTGCCACGAGCACGGAACACTACCCAGGATCAGCCAATCACTCTGCGTGCTAAACTGTTTTCTATGACACTCAAGGAACAGCTTGAAAGATAGCTTGGCAAAATGGTGAGCATCACTCTGGGCGTCGAGGATCAAGGAGAGAGTGTAAGGAAAGTGGGAAGGATCGCCAGGTGTGAGGATGACCATGTCGTCTATTTAGACGGGATTGGGAACGAGCAATATATTGCCTATGCTCACATTGCCCATTTCGAGGAAGCGTGGGATCCACAAAAAGAGAGGTAGGTAGAGAACAACAAAGCTGTGCCCAAACTGTGCCCACGACCACTGGAAACCACCCAAAATCAGCCCATTCCAGCCAAGATAGAGAAAGCGTAACCCTCTGAACAATATAGTATTTACATAGGGTTATGGTTCCGGCGCTTCCTACTACGAAACCAAAGGTCGCAGGTTCGAATCCTGCCGGGCGCGCCATTGATTTTAAAGGACTTACAGATTTCTCACCCACCGAGCAATGTCTCGAAATCACGTTTGAGTCCCATGCCCCGCCCGGAAGAGATCCTGCCATAAAAGAGATTAGTTCGTTTTAGAGCGCCTGCGGGTAATGCGGAGCCAATCGCTTTTGCCAATCAGATTGAAACTGTTTTTCGCAACGCTGGTTGGGACACTGGGGGCCTCGTAACGCAGGCAATATTCGCAGGCCAAGACCCTCCTGTGGGCATCCAGCTTGTCATTCAGAGCCTTGAGACAGCCCCTCCTTGCATAGACTTTATAGATCCGTAGAAGTAATTCGGGTCGGCCCCTGACTGGTCGAACTGGTCGATCAAATCCTGACCGTCCCGATCGCCGGGGCATTGAAGTCGGCCGGTGTAGTCGCCCGTAATGATCGAGATATCCCACTTGAAGGATTCGCCTCCCTGGTCCCCTCCCAACCTGCTATCCTTGATGGCGGCTTCCAGAGACCGATAAGGAGGGTCCGAATCCAGGTCGGTTTGCAGATGCGGATCACCGAGAGCCCATAGCGTGAAAGCCGGCCTCTCCGGTGCCGTGACGAAGGTTGCCTGTTCACCCGTAGACGAGTTGGTAAGGGTGCTGGACGCCACAACAGGTAAAATCAAGATTGTGAGCCGGAAAAGATTCGACTTCATTCCATCACAGTCTTCTATTCTGCTCTATTCGCACTTTTTCCCCAAGGTGTGCAAAGAATCACTCTCAATGGGGCAGGAAAGACAACGACGCTTTTCACACTCGTGGCGGATCCTCAAGTAATCGCAACACCTCAGCCACCAACTTGGGTTCCGCCTCCATCTCCAGGAAACTCGATCGGGCTCGCCAGGTTTCGTAGCCTCCGAGGCGATGTTGCTTGGGGGTTGGAAGATAACCGGCGTAATCATTCGCCAGCCCGATCGTTAAGGTCGGCCTCAAAGGGCTTTCAGCCTTGATCGTCAGACCGGTTTCGGCAAAAACTTCACACGGCATCGCCACGATACCGAGTTCGCCCACGCGAACCGTTTGTATCGTGCAATCGTAGGTCGGTTCCCTGCGGCTCATCAGCAGGGTCTCGCGGGCGTAAATCTGGTCTCTAGTCCACTCACCGGAAGGTGCTTCGGACAGGACTTCCCGGGCTCGTGCAAGTTCATCCTGAGTGGGCAACCGAGTACTCACTCTTACAGTTTTATGCCTGACCTCGAGTGGCAGTTCCTTGTGAAAGTCCAAGTCCCGGTAGATT
The DNA here is from genome assembly GCA_027717925.1 of Acidobacteria bacterium AH-259-G07. Taxonomy (GTDB): domain Bacteria; phylum Acidobacteriota; class UBA6911; order RPQK01; family JADFOI01; genus JALLOL01. The sequence continues at coordinate 4,105 of JALLON010000094.1, forward strand.
ACCAGTGCTGCCTCGGCCAGACCACTTCCCACCTCCTGTACCCTGTCGTAGGGAGCGTCCCTGTGTGGTTTCTTCCGCCGGTCATTTGGTTCAACATCGCCGCTGGTACCATTGGAAATGATACCCACGAAAGGAGGATCGAAGTCTTCGGCATTGAGCAGGTGTCGGATTCGTTTTGCAAACACGCCGAAGTAGTCGGCGGAAAGGTGGCCACGTGGGATGCCTGCCTCTTGAATAAACGTGTTTTTCACGGGATCCCATCCGACTCGAAATCCCGCATAGTCAGTGGAGTAGTTCGCCAGCAGGGCCAGCGGGCGCCCATCCAGCGAGCGGATCCCCAGGACTGATAACTCCGGGTCGGTGGGCCCAGCCGGGGCGACAAGGTTGGGACCGCGTGGTGGTTCGGGCCATAATTTCCAAGGTGGACTCGTTTGCACCTGGTCGCTGCTGCGCCCAAAAGGATCAGGCTGAATAGTCCCCGGCTCCACGTACCAGCGCCGATTGAAAACGTAGTCAGGAACCTTCCTAACACCCCAACCCACTTGGGCCGGTTCCAGGTTCTGGGATGCGCGCCGAACGCCGTCGGCGATCCGGACCGACAGGAACTCGGCGTATTTTTTGTGTAACTGTGGATTCTGCCGGGGCCAAACAACCGGTGATTCACTCACCGGGAGAACCCTGGGGGCGCTGAAGGTATGGGTAGCCGACATCAGGATATGATCGACGGAAATACCGGCCTGTTTTAGAACGATGCGTTTGGCCTTGGCGAAAACTTCCCGCTCGATCAGGCAGTAGTCACAAACCAGAAGACCACTCGAATCCGTCCGTTATCCAGGACCAGACATCGAGCGTAGAGTTCGTCGTGGACATGTGTGCTGGGTCCCATTTCGATGGTGATGCCGTCCAGAGAGACCCCCAGAGTCGGGGTTATATTCCTGGTGGCGGCGCCGGCTCGCAATCTTCCCGCCATCCTGCCAAGAAGATGACCGGTTGCACCGCATTGTGCGTACTCTGAACCAAAGGCAGCGGCGGTTCCCAGGGCAGCCCCAAAGAATTCTCTTCTTGTCACTCTCAAAATGTGTGCTCCTGTGCGACCTTCCCCATGACTCGGACAGGCTCTTAGGGAACAACCTTCAAGACGAAACTCTGAAGCTCCTGGCCCGATCTCTCGATCTCGACCAGCACATTGACCTGATACTCGTCGATATCCTCCTCGCGGGGCGTCACAATGAGCAGGCCGTTTTCCGGGTCGATTCGCAGCCAGGCCGGATCGCGATACCCGCAGATGGGGCTTTCGTCCACGAGGGAGAACTTCGGTTTATCCTTGTCCCAAAATGCAGCCTCGCAGTAGGTGTCGTGATACAGATCGTCCTTCTGGATGCGGCACTTCAAAGCCCCGATGGAGTAGATGCTCTCGACCTCGTATCGATATTCCACGCCCACCTTAGCCTCGATCGGTGGTTCGCTGTGAATGAAAGGCCGAGGAGCCGCGGCGTAGTCCGAGGGACCACTCCGATTGCCCTGCTCATCGACCGCCACCACTCGATAGAAAGCATGTTGAGGTCTGATGGGAAAAGAGGATTGAAGAGTCGTGGCAAGAAAATTAGAGGGAAACATGACCTTTTGATTGGTTCCATGCTGGCTGCCCACATTAACTTCGTAAGGCTCGTCGCTGACGCTGAACCCCTTCTCATTGCTAGCGTAGATCCTGAAGCCTGATGGCTTGCGTCCGCCAGGGTTGAGCTCCCAGTTCAGAATGAAAGAACCATCGCCAGATTCCTGCAGCCTTACGTTCAAGGGCACCCCGGGACCTTGGGGAACGAAACTCCACGCTTGACTCCAATCACTCCAGACTCCCTTCTCATCTCGTGCTCGAACCCGCCAGTAGTAGCGCTGCCCCGGGTTGAGCAGTCCTGGGTAAGGGATCGTATAGCGGAGACTGCCACGGTTGGCCGTGTTGGAGATGAGTTTGTCAAAGTTTGAGGAAAAAACCCAGCGCATACCTGACTCAGCGCTCAACCGGAAATGATAGTCGGCGATCGCATCCGCATCTGGATCCTGGGCGTCTTCCCACTGGGAGGTGAACTGCGTGCCTTCAACTTGTTCACCATCTGATGGAAACACAGGTGCTGTCGGGGGCAGTGGCGCTCTCGAGGCTGAGCTCTCCACCCAGCTGAAGCTGAGGTACACTTGGTGTGGATCACGCGTGTCATCCCGATACGCGATGGTGTTGTCTCCAAGGTCAAGGGCCGGCAGACTCAAGGGCGCCATCTGCAGATCGTTCTCGATTCGAAGCCAGTCCAGACCCACCTGCGTTGCCTGGGAGTGCGTCTTCAGATCGAGGCGAAGGTAGTAGTGATACCTGGGCGTGCCCTCGTTGGGAAAGAACTCGTCCAAACTGGCCTGGATCTGACGGGCATTCTCTGAATCGGAGTTCAGGACGGGCTGCCAGGGGACTCTGGGCGGTCTTCCTGGCCGCCTTTCCTGACCTCATTCCACGGTCGATGACGTGATTTCGGAGGGCGACAAGCTCGTGTTGAGATGGACGGTTCAGGGCACGCACACGGGTGAGTTCCTCGGGATCCCGGCCTCCAACAAGCAGATGAGGCTCCCCGTCACAGAGATCTTCCGCATTGCCGACGGTCAGCTCGTCGAGGCCTGGGATCAGTACGATCGCCTGCACCTGATGGAGGAGATCGATGGGATCCCAGCATCGACAGCTCGTTGATTCTCCCTGAGCCGCTCGTTGTCGCTGCGCGAATGCAGGCTTTGATTCGCTTGTTCAATCGTTTTTGAGAACAGGCTGTGCTGCAGGATGCGTCCGTAAGCGGACTTCAGAAAGTGGTGGCGGCAGACAACCTAGCGGCTCACGGGGCGAGTGTCGAACCAGCAGTAGCGGTTTTGGCGCCCAAGTACAGCTCGCAAGTGATCCTAGCACTCGATGTAAGATTGCACCAATTTGAAGACGCTGGCTAACAGGCGGTTGCACCTGGCAGCACTCGCGCGTCAGTTTTGAATGTGGGTCGGAAGCGCGGCGCTGCAGGTGAGCCGGAGCCGTTAGCCAGACAAAGCTAAGGGCCACACAGAAGAGGTTGGGTTATGCCCCATGTCGACAACCGGGGAGTTCGAATCACGTACCGTCTTTATGGAGAAGGCGAGCCGCTCGTTTTGATACATGGGTGGTCATGTGAAGGCCGTTATTGGGACGAGTTCGGATACACAACAAAGCTTAGTGCCGAGTACAAAGTGATTGCTCCAGATCTTCGGGGGCACGGTGACAGCGAAACGCCGGAGGATGGAGATTTCACCGACCGGGCGTTCGTTTCTGATGTGATCGCAGTTCTCGACGATCTAGCAATCGACTCAGCCCATGTGTTCGGTGGTAACCGAGACGCCCCCGCTCTAACGGACCAACAGACTGAACAGTCCAGCCTCATCTGACATTCTAATGGGACCCTTAGGCCACAACATCAATAAATGCATGTGATATTCTATGATTGTTGGGTGGGTCGGGAATCTGGCGCGATCCCCAGCCCATCGGCAAGGAGCCCAGTGACCATTCGTCGACGTACCTTCCTGAAAGGAACCGTTGGATTCACCACAGCCGCCATGAGCGCCGCGCAGCGGAGGACAGGGGCGACCGGCCGTGAATCGGCAGTCTGTGATGGAAAGAAGGTAAGGGTTGGTGTTATTGGATGTGGAAGTGTCTCGACACACTACCTTTCGCATTTGAAGATACCCCATGTCGAGCTTGTAAGCGTGTGCGATCGCATATTTGAGCGAGCCGAGAAAGCCGGAGCCGAACACGAAGTTCCTCATCAATACGCGCACATCCGAGAGATGCTCGCCGGTGCGCCTTTCGATCTACTGGTGAACCTGACAGACATACAGAGTCACTATGAGCTGAACAAGCTCGGCCTGGAAGCCGGCCGTCATGTTTGGAGTGAAGAACCGATGGCGGGGACGTACGAGGAAGGCAAACACCTGCTCAAACTGGCCAACGCTCGCAGGCTCCGCATATGGGCCGCTCCTACGGTCGTACTCAGCCCGCAGTTCCGCTTCATGGCGGAGACGATCAGTAACGGGAAGTTGGGCGCTGTCGCGTCGGCTCGCGGCACGTATGGGCATCTCGGGCCCGACTGGGCAGCATTTTTCTATGAGGAAGGGGCGGGGAGCCTAGCGGACCTGGCTGTTTATGACCTCACCGCGCTCACCGGCTTGTTGGGTCCCGCCAGAGAGGTAATTGCGGCAACAACGATCATAACACCGGTACGTGAGATCAAACGGGACAAGAAGGTCGTGCAGGTCGAAGCAGAGGACAATGCGATGGTCACAATGTACCACGACGGAGGAGCGCTGTCGCACGTACAGTCCGGCTTCAACTACCACGCGTCTTTCCGTCACGACTATACCGGCCAAGGCCATCACACGATCGATATTTTCGGTAGGGAGGGACGGATACAGCTGGCCGGCTACAGCTGGGCCCCACATAGTGTGGATCTCGCTCTGCGTGGCAAACACGAGCTCAAGAGATTTGCTGATGAACCGAGCGACTACGTATGGGAGAACGGCGCATCGCACATGGCTAAATGCTTGGCCACGGAGGCCGAGTTACCGCTGACGGCAGAGCACGCGCTTCACGTGGTCGAAATCCTGGAAGCGGCCAGAGAGTCACAGCGGACCGGCAGACGTATCAAGCTCAAGTCGAGGTTTAACTGGCCGATCTTCACATAAGTCTCTGAACCGGGGTGGCGCTCAATCGTCAGAAAGCATTGAAATGGGGATACAGGACTAATTTGTCTGCAGTTCCCGATTTCTCCTGCCCCTTCCTATTTCGGTCCGCGGGGGAGGTAGTCAGGCGCAACCCCAAAGATCAGAGTCGTTGTTCGTTTCGACGGGTTGTAGAGCTGGTAGGGCGTGTCCGCCGGCAAAAACACACCATCCGTCTGTTTGGCGTCAAGCCAGCGGGTCTGCCCGCGCTCATCCAATGTCGCCTGGGGAAGCCGTACGTGCACCTCGCCCTCCTCCACATAGATACCATTGTCTCCCCCGTGAACCCGGACTTCCGACTCCTGTCCCGGCAGCAGGATAATCTTGCCAAAGGTGATCTGGTCCGTGCTGGCCATGATTCCCACTAGCACCTGGCTTTTATCACCCTCCATTCGCCACAAGATGTCGGAGTCGCGAACCACCTGATGAGTAGCCGTGCGGCGGGCCTCGCTTAGAGCGGCAGGCCACCGGCCCAGCCACTGATCCTGTGTGTATTTCACTTGCCCTGTCAGCTTCTCCGCGCCGATCGCACCCCCCCCCCGGCATGCCGCGGAAGGTATTCGAGTACACG
>JALLON010000095.1 GCA_027717925.1 Acidobacteria bacterium AH-259-G07
CTAAGACAATTAAGCGACGATGAACTTGAACAAGCAGAAAGCATTGGTCGAAAACTGGCCTCCGCTTGCAGCGATTGAGCAAGAGAAAGACCGTCGAGCGAGAAACAAGATTCAGTCTTACTATCCAGACGCTGGTCCGCTACGCCGGGAACTCTACCCTAAGCACTTGAGTTTCTTTGCTGCCGGAAAGAAACACCGGGAGCGGGCCTTCATCGCGGCCAACAAGATCGGAAAAACGGAAGGTGTGGGGGGATATGAGATAACGTGCCACATGACGGGACGCTACCCGTCTTGGTGGCCTGGCCGCAAATTCGATCACCCGGTCAACGTCTGGGCCTGCGGGGACACATCCAAGTCCGTGCGTGAGATCTTGCAGGACAAGATGCTGGGACCAATGGGCAATTTTGGTATAGGTATGATACCGGCTGATTCCATCGTCCACACGGTGGCCAAGGCTGGCGTCGCTGATGCGGTTGAGCTGGTGTATATTCGCCACGCTACCGGGAAGAACTCAGTGCTCACCTTTAAAAGCTATGATCAGCGCCGTGAGGCTTTCCAAGGCACGGACATGGACATCATTTGGCTCGACGAAGAGCCGCCCATGAATATCTACGCTGAGTGTCTACTAAGGACGATGGTGAGCAACGGGCTGGTGCTTTTGACCTTCACGCCGCTTCTGGGTCTGACGGAGCTGGTATTATCGTTTTTGCCAGGAGGTAGGTTACAAGAAAATGCCAGCTAAATCAAAGCCCCAACGCTGTTTTTATGCTATTTTTACAAATTCTGCCTTGCCAGGCTGAAACTTGATTTCCTTACCGAGTATTTTAACAGGAACCCGTTTCCTGCCCCTTCCTTCAATCCTCACTTTGACATATTGCTTTGTGAATTCGAGCCCATACCAGGTGTTTCTGTGACAGATTTTGAAGGCAAGATTAATCCAGCGCTCTGGCATGTGTGGGTTTATCTCAGGCATCTTGCCGGAAAGCCGTATCCCTGCAAAATACCTTGTGATGAGGTCAAGTGTTGCAGCCATCACGCCACAGTGTATTCCCTCGATCGTGGTCCCCCCCTGCGTGTCGAAGATGTCACTTTCCATCGCCTCCATGAACCAATTCCACGCCTGACCGCCAGCATCTATGTAGCTGGAAATTACCCCGTGGACGACCTTGCTAAGCGTCGAACCATGACTGGTTCTCTTCTCGTAGTATTCATAGTTGTCCTTGAGGAGCTCAAGCGCATCGTCCACACGGTACCCCAGCTGGGTCAAGATGTGGGTTACTTCCTCAGGCGCAAGGAGGTAGAACATCATGAGGACATCGGCTTGCTTTGCCACTTTATAACTGTCTGGAGAGTCACCTTCAGCCTTCAAGAGGCGATCCATGCGCCGGACGTTGCCATATTTCTCGCGATAATAATCCCAATCAAGTTCTTTGAGGTCCATGTACCCGTCGAATGGGCTGATGATCTTCCTGTCCAGCCACGAGATATTCATCCGCTTTGTCATTTCCTTCCACTTTTTGGTCTCCGCGACCTCGAAGCCCGTCTTGTTTTTGAGCTCCTCCAGCTTTTTTTCCGGAATCCTGTCTAATAGCTCAAGAGCCTTTACAAGGAGCCATACGACCATCACGTTCGTGTAGGCATTGTCCTTAAGACCATGTTCTTCAGCGTCAGGGAGTTTCTCATGAAACTCATCCGGCCCCATCACCCCTTCAATGTGGTATCTCCTTGTGTTTTCATCTAAACACGCGATGCTGGCCCAGAAGCGAGCAATTTCCAGCATCATTTCGGCTCCATAATCTTCGAGGAATTTCCTATCACCTGTGTCTGAGACATATTTCCACACACTATAGAAGACACCGATAGATACATGTCTCTGCCGGCGGCTCAGGTCCGGTCCCCAAGTCCCGTCTTTCGGATTGTAATGGATGATTGGGGTTTCCTCGCTACCGTCATTCGCAGTTTGCCAAGGATACATAGCACCCTTGTACCCATTCTGCCTGGCGTGTTTTCTTGCAGCGTCCAGGCGTTTGTACCTGAACAGGAGGTGAGCACGCGTGATTTCAGGGAAGTGAAGATTAAAAAAAGGCAGGATAAAAAGCTCATCCCAGAAGATATGTCCCCTGTAAGCCTCTCCGTGAAGACCGCGGGCCGGTATTCCAGCATCGATACCCCTGTTGTGAGGAGATGCCGTGACAAGCAAGTGGTAAATGTGCAAGCGAGCGACCTTTTGCACGAACCTGTCACCGACAATCCTGATGTCCGCCTTGTCCCAAAGGGCCTTCCAGGCTCTTGCGTGTGGACGGTAAACGCTTTTGAAAGTCTTGACTCGGGAAACAACATCGGCCCCGACCTTCTCAGGGCTTGAGACACCCTGGTCCAGGGAAGTGTAGATGCTGACCAATTTATCCACTGTGTATGTGGAGTTTTCTCGGGCAGCGATCTCGATTTCTTCGGCTATCTTCCCCTTCTCCTGGGAGATATACTTCCTGACTACCAGCGGTTTTCCCTTCTCATAGACGACTGTCTTGGCATTCATCACTATCTGGTACTTTGAGTGCTTGGTTTGGACGTGAAGGAATATTCCGTCTTTTGTTTTTCCTTGAGCCACGCTGGCTAGGTGCTTTGAATTCAGCTGGCGGTAACGTGCAACACCAGCATTAATCACACTTCCATCAAGTGAGGATCGTATGGAGATTGTGTTTGAATAGTTGAGGGGGGTGATATCATACCTGATGGCGCAAACGTGCGGGTTCGCCATGCTTGCGAGCCGCGTGCTGTGGACCCGGGTAATCCTGCCAAGCCAGTCCTTGCAGACGATGAATCTTTCCATCACCCCCTCGGCCATATTCAAGGTTTGCTGATAGCTGAGCAGTTCCATGTTCAGGGGGCTTGTAAAATTCCCGGCTCCAATCTTGAATTCAATAGGGAGCCAGTTGGGGCAATTGACAAAGTCGTTGTTGTAAATCTTCCTATCCTGAATCTGCGTGGCGAGCTTGTTGTAGATGCCGGCAATATAGGTTCCAGGGTAGTGCACATCTGATGCGCCCTCTCCCTCAAAGCAGCCTCTGGTACCCAGATATCCGTTTCCAACCGTGCACAGTGTTTCCCTCAGCTTCTCGTCCTCTGGATCAAAGCCTTCATAAGTGAGGAGCCAGCCATCCTGTTCGATGCCGCACTGAAACCAATTCTCTATTTCTTGGACGCCGATTTCCGCAAGGTCGTGCACAACTGTGTCCGCACCGTGGTGCTTGAGTGTCTCACCGTCAACATCTCGGGCTATTCCAAGTGTCAGTCCGAAATTTCCGTTTCTGCCTGCTTGCACGCCGGAGATGGCATCTTCGACAACCATGCACTGGCCGGGCATAAGGCCAAGCTTCTTGGCAGCTGTGACAAAGATATCGGAGTTGGGTTTTCCTTGTAGCTTCAGTTCGTGCGACGTGTCACCGTCTACCCGTACTTCAAAAAGATTCTCGATTTTCGCAAGCTGCAAGATCAGCTGGCAGTTCCGGCTGGAAGACGCCACAGCGACTTTAATGCCCTTTTTCTTAAGGCTCTTAATGAATTCGACCGAAGTCTCGAACACGTGCGGTCCCTCACGTTGCAGCATATCCTGGAAGTCCAGGTTCTTTCTATTTCCCAGCCCGCAAATGGTTTCGCGATCGGGAGAATCATCGAGTTGTCCGTAGGGCAGATCGATACCTCTTGATTCCAGGAAGCTCTTTATGCCTTCAAGTCTTGGTTTCCCGTCCACGTATTGCCGGTAATCGTTTTCGCGGTCAAATGGCGCGAAGGGCTTGTTTTCCCTCTCTGAAATCTTTTGAAGAAAATTGTTGAACATCTGTTCCCAGGCCAGCGCGTGTAGGCGGGCCGTTCCGGTAATAACGCCGTCCAGATCAAACACTGCACCTTTGAATTGTGTCGAAGCCAATCCTTCCCCCTATTTGCTCAGAAGTTCCGTGTTAGTCCGACAGAAAATTCAATATCGTCACTAGCATGTCCGGTTCTGGGACAATGACGGAATTCGAACATACACTGCGCACTTGGTAGGCAAGGTCGTTATTTTTCGTTACAAAAATGGACCAAGTGTCGCGTGTTTTTCGCATCGACGCCTCTATCATTGCAACGTCCGGAGATGTATCCCCGCAAATGAGGTGGGGGCCATTTGCCATGTCGAGGTCTAATTCCCTGTCGAGATAGTTCACAGCATCGGCCTTGTCGAAGGCTCTGTGTCCGGATTGCGGATCCTCAATCGTAAGGATTATCTCGATATCAAGGCCGGTGTCCTCAATTCTGAAATTCTCGTGTTTAGGATCTGCTTCAGAGACAAGACTCACGATCTTTTTGAGGAAGTCCTCTGATTCATCTTCAGGTATGGACTGGCTTATATCCTGTCTTGCTATTGTCGTCTGGCCGAATTTAAACTGGAATCCAGAGCCGATGAGCGAAAACTTCTCAAAGGTTGGCTGTTTTACGAGGTTGCGAAGTCTTTCGTTGAGTTCGTCTATCAGCATTTGTTTTCTTTCATTTATCGGATAGGCTCTTCGTCTTCCATTGAGATCAATCAGTTCTCTACCTTTTGAAGCTGCATAAACGAAGGTTTTCTGCGGATTGACGCTGACGTCAACGATCCCAGGAGCTTCAAGCGGAGCAGAGGTAACGATTATGGGACTGACAGTTCTGTTTTTGGCAAAGCGGGTGAGAAAAACGGAATTGTAAACGGACTGAACAGAAGAGCGGTACCTGCCGCAATAGTTGTTTATGGTCCCGTCGCGGTCAGTAATGAAGCAGTTGAATTGAAGACCTTGTAACCTTTGTGCGCCGCTGTCCACCTTCTTGCGGAACCCGGGATGAAGTTTTTCAAGATACTTGATGAATTCCTCCTCGCCATTCTCAAGATAGAAAATATCTTTTTTCATTTCCATGATCTCGTAACTCAGATCTACTTTGATCTTTTTCGAGTCATCTAGCAAGAGGAGTCGCTTTTCGTTCTCTGAAGGAATGCCCTCGAGCGAGGCGAGGATGCTTGTTAGAGACTCTATCCTTCCTGGCTCTGTGTGCTGGCCCATGAGGATGTTTTCCACGATCTCGAGGCGAACTATGGCGCTTTGAGCCATCATCTCGTAGAACTTTCTTAACGTGCGAATCTGTTGCTTACTGATAAGGGTATTATAGTTATCCTTGCCGAGGAGAGGGTACCTCGCTCTGGCTCAGTTGGAGAGGGATATTATTGCGGAGCGGGTGGAGAATCAACTGGTCGGTTTGGAATAGCAGCCCTGCTGAGGATTCTAGGTGAATGACGAGCACTTTAGTGCACAGCGACCCACAAACGGCATTTTGCTGCCTCTAGGGGCATTCGGCTGATCCAATTCTTCACTCTTGCCTTGACCAGTATCATTTTGGGAGTCCCCGTGGCATCCTGAGTCAAGGTCTGGCCAATCCGGATGCCGATTTCCTGGCCCGAAACCATCTCTCCTTCGAGAAGATGTGACTGGATAAGTTTCTGTGCAACGTTCAGTTGCATGATGCCTATTCAATTAGAAGGATTAAGTTTAAACTCTGTGCTGCGGCGTCGGAATCATCCGGCCTAACTCTGCCACGTCGTAGCAGATGGGGCGTGGGAAACGGGGGCCAGATGATCTCATCCCACCGTTGCCAACCAGATTCTGTAAAATCGACTCCGTTCATGGAAGGGTCGAATAAAGGGCATACGATGAGTTGAAGTGTATGGCAGCCAGCAAGCGCACCAACAGGCCGATCTGGTTGGACCCCGCTATGTCAAAAAAGACGGGCGTTTCTACAGTTTCAACGTCATTGATTTAGAGAGCTACCTGGCAGCCATTAATCCCTGTCGGAGCAAAGGAGATGAGGCGGTTGCCCAGGATCTACTTCGGACTTGGAAGACGATCGGAAAGCCGGACTTTCTTCAGATGGACAATGAACTCAGCTTCCGTGGCAGTAATCGCCATCCTCATTCTCTCGGTTTGGTTCTTCGGATGTGTCTGGCTTTTAGGGGTGCAGACCACGCAGCTACAAGACGGAAAAGATCTGCTCAGATTTCTGACCGTGCCCCGCCGTCGCGGAAGCTTTCTCCACGCCCAGGCGGGGGTCTTCCTTTGGGATGCGGGAGCACTCGAGCACTACAAGCACGAAAAATCTTGGCCGGATCTCGACGAGCTTATCTTGACCAACTTTGGACTGGCCAAACGAGGAAACCCTGGTTTGAGCTGTCCCCTTCGGAAAATCCTGCTACCAAAGACGGAAGGCGAGAGTCTTCAGAAGCTCCTAAGAGCAGAGCGGGTCTCGCAAGCGCACTTGATGCCTACCTACGACAACGTGTTCGAAACATTGAAAGAAGTCTGGGAGTCGGGTGCCCCGGAGAGGACCAACCCGCCAGACGAATAGCCCCTCTCAGAGCCTGTCCTGGAAATGTTTCCAAAATGTTTCCTATCACCGGCAAGTATTGTCAAATGTTGTGTACGGGATGAGCCGGCCTCGGCTCAGAGTACAGGAGCTGGAAAATAGCCTTGAGGATCTTCGTACAAATTTAGAATGGGTCAAAGATCTATCTATAGAGAACTCGAAAAAGCTGCTCGATCAGGAGCTGGAAACTAGCTGGAAAAAGCTGCTCGATGACCTCCAGGAGCCGGAAACTAGTGGGGCAATCCTCGACTCATCCACCCTTGGAGAGTTTAGCCTGCTTCGCACAGATATCGGTGTTTTTCTCATCTCTCTCGCCGCTCCTCTGTAATGTTCGAAAAATTCATGAACTTCCTTTTCCACTGGCTTGGGTATTCGAGGGAGCTTGTACCTGATTTTCAGCGAAGCCCCCTGTCCACTGGGAGGTTCTGCCAGAACGGTATCGCCTTCTTTCATTTCAGACCGCATCACTTGAACACACGCTGGCATTCGGTGATTTGGTCCAGGGTATCCTCCTACGTGGCGGTGAAGTTTTCCGGCCTCCACTTCAATGCCGTCGAGGCCCTTTTGCTCGGCTTCCTGGAAGAGTCTCGTAAGTTCTTTGCGAAAATCCGGCGAATTGGGCATCCTTACCCGCCTTCAAAAACTGGACCAAGCCTTGCTCTCAGATACTTCTCCAACGCGCCACAGACATTCATCTCTTCCGCATCCAAATAGAAGTTGTCTCTGTCTGTGTTGTGCTTAATCCAATTAGCTATGGTGCCTTCATCCAAGGTGGATATACCCAAGTATCGCCACAGGATGGGTGAACTCAAAAGAGACTGAGCTAAAGTACTCCGGGCCGAGTTGGGATGGTAGTGCTGACTCTGGAAACGAGCATTGCTCTTCGGGCCAGCTTTCCCCACCTTCAATACTTTGTTTGGTCCACATGGACACCCTCGGCCACAGGATTCCGAGAGCGAAAACACATACACAGCACACTTTCCCGTTGGCAGACTATGTGGCTGGTGGGGAGCCGTCTGCGATTCGTGACCAATCGCATAACAGTTAATCCCAATTCTAGCCAACGCTTCAATAAAGTCCTTAAGAAGCGTGTCAGGATCTTCGATCATTGCTTGTGGGAAAGGATTTTACAAGGTGTTTAGACGATTCACCAGCCTCATCAACTGTTCCGCTGGCACGTCAAAGCATTATACTCCTGGAGGAGCTGCGGGCCGGGTGAACTGCGCGCCCAGTCTCCGATTTTGTCACAGGCCGATGGGCTGTCGTCCGGTGGCTTTGTCGGTAACGGGGATAACCATTTCAGGAGCCATTCTCTTTACCAATACCTTCTCGAATAGCCCCCTGCCAGTGAAGCTTCTGATGCTCCTCTCCCTAGGAACGGCTTCAGTTTCGGCGCTTTTCATTCAATTCTTTCATTTCCTGGGTTACCAACACTTGGCTCGAAGCTTCTTTGGTCAATCTACTAAAACGATTTCGGATGATAACTTCAAGCGTTTAGACAAAAGCGTGAAGATCTCATTTTGGTCACTCTTGGCTGGACTTGCCGTTTTCGCATTCACCATCCTCCTTTCCTGAAAAGGGGCTGGGTCACTTTTGCGCCATCACCGTGAAGGGAGTTAGCTTGGCAGTTTTTCGGCTCTATAGGGAGTGGCAAACTGCCAAACTACCCGAGCAGATAACCACAAGAGATTACCAGGGCAAGTGACGTAATCACTGTCCCTAACCAGGCCCACCGTCTTGGTGGATGCGGTTGTCCTCCCGGTCCGGCCCCTGAGTCCACCAAGTAGGAGAGATGCTGGAATCCGATCACCGGATGACACAATCCTATTCGAACGCTTTCTGCGGTGTGAAAGGCCGGTAAATGACGCGTAATTTTCACGCTTACCTCAGTGCAGAAAAACAGAGGTACGCAAAGAGACGGAGGTGCTGTAGTGGTAGAGCAACAAAATGCGACACCTAAAAAAAGGGGGGCGTTCCTCGCGGCCTACTCACAATGCGGTAGCGTCACTCACGCCGCCAGGGCGGCAACGAGGCACTGCTCGTCAAGTTGGACGATCTTAGAAGGGAAATCGGTGGCCCCGAACCCACTCCATTGGAAGACCTGCTTGCACGGCGAATAGCGGCTTGTTGGCTACAAGTGCATTACCTTGAGGCCATCTACGCCCTGAATGTAGAGAACAACGGCCTAAGTGGAAGGTGGAGCGAGTCCTTACAGCGGTCGATTGACCGTGCCCAGAGGCGGTATCTTTCAGCGATTAGAACGCTGGTCCAGGTACGCCGATTGTTAGGACCAATCGTCCAAGTGAACATTGCGGAGAAGCAATTAAATATCACTCAGTCAACCGTCAGTAAGTAAGCTTGGCAACTCCCGGCATTGGTGATTAGCCAAAGGGTTTAATCCCACCAACTAGCCCTTCCTCCTTGGTCCTTTTCGATGAGGAAGGGAAGGTAGTTTGGGAGGCACCGTAACGGAGGACGACGAAGTGAATACTGAGAAGCCTTGGTTCAGAGAGTGCCCTGTTTGCCATGAACTCAACCGGGCATAGAATCAAACGTGCTCAATGTGTGAGCACCCTATGGATCAACCAGCACCACCCCGTCCGAGTGAGCGGGAGTTCCAGCTGCGTCTTTTGAAGGAGACGGCACAGGGCGCAGCGGGTAAGCTCGAGAAATTAGGTCTGGGATCTCGGACTAGCCTGTTTCTGGGCTGGGGTTGGGCGATCGTGTGTGTTTTGTTCGCGATTTTTCTAGTGCTGAGTTGGACGCTGGCGGGTTGGTGCGGGTACGACCCGTGGGTATGAACGCGAAGGTTGGGATAGGTAGGGAAATGAGCAGCACGTTGTTGGTGGCAGACCAAAAGATCATACAGTTCCACAAAAAAGTCCACAAATTCTCCGTCTCGGTCAATGCCAAGGCTTCTGAGAAGAATGGTGATCATCCGTTTGCAGGTGGTGCACTATATTCGATCGGAGTCGAAGCCTTAGCCCTGCACCGGGCTGTGCTTT
>JALLON010000096.1 GCA_027717925.1 Acidobacteria bacterium AH-259-G07
TTTTCCTGGATCGCAGTACGACGGAGACCATCCGCTCGGCGATCAGTGCACTCCCAGTACACCATTCTCGGTACTTTCAATCGTGGACCAATTTCTACATTCCTGCGGCTCGCATCTGCGTGGCCAAAGAGTTCGGCCAGGCTTGGAAGGTCTGGACAAACTTCCTGCGCCGCTTCGTCACCTGGGCCGGTGGAGCCGCCATTCAGGAGCTGGGTTTGATTACTTTCGACGAGATGATTTGCCTGGCTGTAGGACTTCTTGAGAATCATCCCCAAATTCGCCAGGCCGAGCAGCGAAGACTTCGAGCTGTTTTGGTTGATGAGTTCCAGGATACGGATCCCAACCAGCTGCGGCTGCTCAGAGCTCTGCTGAAGCGGGATTCCGAGTTTGAACATGAGGTTCTTGGGTTTTTTGTAGGTGACACGAAACAGTCAATATACCGCTTTAGAGGGGTCGATGTTCCTAACATCGTCGATTTTCACCAACAATATGAAAGCTATACGGGATGCCGGCTCAAGCGCAGTGACTTCCATTTGAAAACGAGTTTTCGAAGTGTGAGGCAGGTGACTCAGTTTGTGAATCACTTCTTCGAAAGAGAGCTGAATTTGACAGACGAAACTGACGCGCTGGTTCCCATTCGATCAGACGAGGCACTCCCGCCTGAATGGATTCTGATTGAGTCGGACGGCAATGGAGAGAGCTTCACTGCCGACAGGGCCAGAAACTACGCTGCCGCTGAGACCCTGCGAATCATCCAGGAGTATGTCCGGCACTCCGATTCGGAAGTTGCTCCCTACAAGGACATCCTTGTTCTTGTCAGAGACGCAGGGGAGATTGACGCTCTGGTGCCCATTCTCCAGAGTGCCGGAATTCCTGCCGTTAGTAGTGGAGCCAAGACGTTCTATCGCCGTCCCGAAGTCCTGGATGTACTGAACCTGCTGATTGCTCTTCTTCATCCTTTAGATGAACTGGCTGCAGCCGCCGTGCTGCGAAGTCCGCTCGTCTGTCTCTCGGATCCGGACATTCACGCTTTGCTGAAGGAGATCCCCCCTGAACGATTATTTCACTCCAAGGAGATTCTTCCCGACTTTCTCCCCGAAGAGGTTTACAAGCGGATTGAGAATCTCCGCCAGCTCGCCGCGCAGCGTCTGAGGAGAACGCTTTGCGATTGGCTCCGGGAAGTTCGAGCCTTTATTCCCACGGCCCTCTACAGTGAACCTGGGGATCGGGAGGGCCGACCCATCGTGCGAATCGATCGCGTCCTTGAGACTTTCCAACAGGAGATGGAGATGACGGTGACACCCCCGTTGGTATGGCTTCTGAAACAGCGCCGGCGGGCTGCCCAAACCGACCGGTGGGATGTCGATCCCGGGGAAGATATCACGGTCGCCGACGAGAGCGTCAATGCGGTTCGGGTGATGACCATTCATAAGGCCAAAGGGCTTGAGGGGCGCTTTGCCATTGTCTACGGGTGGACTTCAGTCCTGCTCGAGTTGACGGGGCCAAGGGGAAGAAAAAAGCGGACTGAAATTATTGACTTGACCAGCCAAGAAGGCCAGAAGCTGCGTGGTTTTGCACTGCAATGGGGACCCTTAAGGGTCTGTTCTCCCGCTTGGGGCAGGGCTTTGCAGCACGAGCGAGAAGGCGCCAAGGCCGAGGCCAAACGCCTGGCTTATGTGGCCGCCACCCGCGCCCGCGATCGCATGGCTCTGCTGTGTCCTGCTTCGAAGGGCTGTCGTTTCTCAGAGAAAATCGACGCTTTTATCGACAGTGCCAAAAAGGCCATCTCGGGCGGTGGGGTAGAAAAGGCCGATATTTGTGACGGTACTCTGAGGTTTGTTCGTCGTCCCGGTCGGGAAGCCGAACACTCGGAAGTAACTTCTCCTAAGGTGAACTGGCGTGCAGATCAGTACAAGAAGCTGTGGGAGAAACGCTATTCTGACTTCAAAGCGCCGGGTCTGTCACTCCTTCGCCGGCCCTCGGACCCGGAGCACCGGGAAGAAAGGGAGGTCTTTGAAGATCATCACTACCGCCCGGGACGAGACGACCAGACCCGTTTGCTGGTCGGCCGCCTGGTCCACGCTTATCTCGAGCGGTATCTTCTGGATAGCGCCTTTGGACCGGAAAAGCTCTCGGCTTTGTCCTTTGAGATTCCTGAGCTGGGTCCAAATCCGAGGGCCGTGGAAATGGCCGAGACTCTACTTTCTCAGTTCTATTGCGGGCACCTGGCAGATGCTTTCGGAAAGCCCTATCGGGACCGAGTGGAAGCAGCCCGAATTCTGGGACGTGAAGTTCCCGTATATCTCGTTCACGAGGATCAAGCCTGGAACGGAGTGATCGATCTGGTTCTAAAGGAAGAGGATGTCATCCGGGCCATCGATTACAAAACCACGGCCCTAAAAGATCCTGTTCCAGAAGCCTACGCGCAGCAGCAACGCATCTACAGCGAAGCCCTGCGGCGCGTCTTCCCTCACCAAACTGTCGCCTTCGAATTCTGGTGGCTAAGGGGCACGGCCCCAGACATCCAGGATTTATGGTAGGTAAGTAAGATAGATGGGCCCATTCTACCCAACATTTAGAAGGCCACAGTCACTCCCCCGTCGGCACCAGGCGTTTGAGTTCTTCGAACCAATTCTGGACAACGATCAATTGCGTCGGTGCGGAGCCTTCCTTGAGCATCAGGAATCGCTGACCGTCGGGGGAGACGTCGTACTGTTGTGCACGCTGTGCGGGTCCGCTAGACAAGTAGCTCCCAGTGAACAAGAGCCTCGGACTCCCTACCGTGAAGGTCGGTTCGGGTTTGACGCGGACCGCCATCATTGCCTCGCCACTGCGGTAGAAAAGCTCGCTACCATCGGGCGCCCAGACGGGCTCCGCTCCCCCCTCGGTTGAGATGGGCCACCTTCCTTCCTCTACGTTGGGAAAGGGCCGAACATAGACTTCCCGCTGCCCCGTTTCATTGGATACGTAGGCAATCCAGCGACCATCCGGAGAGATCACCGCATGTTCTTCAGAAAACGGCGTTTGCAAAAGCGACTGTGGGCTACGCTCACCTGCCATTGACAGGACATGCAAGTCGCGCTGCTCGGAGAAAACCAGCTTTTTTCCGTCAGGCGAGAAGGAATCAGCTCTCTGGAAGTTTTGGCTCGCCGTGAGTTGCTCCACCTGCCCCGTGCCATCAGCCGCTTTCCAGAACAAACCACCATTATCACGGAACACCACGCGCCGACCATTGGGTGTCCAGAGCGGCGTGCCCGTGAAGCGACCAGCAGCAATTGGGGTGGACGCCATACGGATCAGGTCATAGATCCGAACTGAGGAGATCTCCCGTTCCTCGATAACGACGGCCAGACGTGAACCATCGGGTGAGAGCCGGGGATGTTGGTACACGCGTGGCTCCCCAGGCAAGGCTTCCTCGTTCCCTTCACGATCCACCCAGACTACTCTGCGTTGAAATTCTTCACCTCCAGGCAGGTAGACCAGCATCCCGCTCTGGGAGAAGGCAAACTGGGCATCACCAGACCGTGGAGCTGACCGGACACTCTCCAGAACGGGAACAGGTGAGCCCGTGAGTTCCAACCGGCCCAGATCAAAAGGGGCTGCGAAAAGCGTGGTTTCATGCATAAAGATCAGGTGGCCTGTCGGTAGATAGTGAACATTGTAGCCGCCTCGGTGCAGAACTTTTCGCTCGCCCGTCTCTAGCGACAGCACCTCGATGTTCGCTTCGCTAAAAGCCCCGCGCCTGCCCACACTGAAGACCACCCACCTGCCGCCGGGCAGAAACTGCGGGTAGCGATGCTCCTCACGGTTTTCGGTGTCGGGGACGGTGATCTCTTGGGGTGTTCCCCCAGCAGCTGGAACTTGCGACAGGCCAGTAGAACTCCCCGCGCGATTAAAGATGATCGTGTCGTCTGGCCCCCAGCTTGCGCCGTTGGTACCCGCTGTATCGCACAGTGTCAGTGGTGCTCCACCCGAAACGGAGATCTTCTTCAATTTTCTCTCCCCCGTGAATCCTGCCGTGAATCCCACCCACTGTCCGTCCGGTGAGAAAAAGGGACCGTGAGCTCCTTCCGTTCCCGGAAGAGGCGTGGCTTCCAATTGATCGAGGGCTCGCACATAGAGTTGCCTGCTCTCTCGCGATCCAGCAACGTAGGCCAGCTGCTTGCCGTCGGGTGAAAGAACTGCAGCGGTACCACCGGTGGTGTAGAGGAATTGGTCAGAGGGCAACGGTACCTGCAGGCGCACAGGGGTTCGTTCCGCAGGGACGGTGGAACGCCAAGGCGCCACGAGTGAAACCAAAAGCGCGACTGCCGCGAGGCCAAATAACACCCAAGGAATCATCTGCCGCCAGGGTTTTGCGACTACCGGTGCAGCCATCTCTCCCCCTCCCGTGGCAAATGAATCGCTTCCAGCTTGGGACGACTCTGCTAGGCCATCCATCACCTCACCCAGGTCAGTCCCCACGTCATGAACGACTTGCTAACGCCGATCCGGCTCCTTGGCCAGCATCTTTCTTACCATGTGCTGGAAAACAGGAGGAACCCCATCCATGTAACGAGATAGGGGAGGTGGATCTTCTTTGAGGATGCTACTGGTGGTATCTAGCGGTTGAGGCTTCTTGAAAGGATCTACGCCAGTGAGCATCTCGTAGAGCACAATGCCAAAGGAGAAAATGTCAGATCGAGTATCCACCTCTTCCCCTCGCAATTGCTCTGGGGACATATAAGGCAGCGTTCCCAACGTGGCACCCGTTTTGGTCAAACTGGCCGTGATGGTCTGCTCTTGGCTGCCGATACCTTCAACTGGCACAACGCGCTTGGCGAGTCCAAAGTCCATCACTTTCACATGACCTTCAGGGGTGAGCATGATGTTGGAGGGTTTTAAATCGCGGTGAATGATCCCTCTCTGGTGTGCTTTCTCTAAGGCTTCGGCAACTTTTGTAACGCTTCCTTCAAGGGTAAAGAGCCTTTTGCCAGTTCCTCCTTGAGCGTCTGGCCCTCGACGTACTCCATGGCGATGAAGTCTTTGCCTTCGGCTTCACCCACCTCGTAGATCTTGCAGATATAGGGATGATCCAGGGCAGCAGCCGATTTGGCTTCTCGTAGAAACCGTTTTTTGGCTGTGGGGTCTTCCTGCATGAAGTCCGGCAGAAACTTCAAGGCGACTTTGCGGTCCAGGGAAGTGTCCTGGGCCAGAAAGACTTCTCCCATGCCCCCTTCGCCGAGCTTTTCTAAAATCTTGTAATGGGAAATGGTCTGGCCGATCAAAGTACCCCCGAAATGTGTAGAACGATTTTTTCTAGATGCTAAAGCTTTGAGGGGTTAAATGACAATGAAAATCGCACTGGAAACCACTGCGGACGGATCACGGGCCGAGATCTGAGCAGAGGCTCAAATTGATAACAAATGTAAAAATTGTTAACCTTACACAGGTGCTGAGCCATATATTGAGGGGATTGTATTGATTGTGGTTGATGCCTCCCCGTTGATTGCACTGTCCAAGATGGGCAAGCTGAAACTTCTAAAAGAAGTATACGGAGAGACGATTGTTGGACCTGAGACCAAAGCGGAGGTGATCGAAGGCGGAAGAACGGTGAGGGCACCCGAAGTGAGGCTGGTCGAAAGGGGAGCGCAAGAAGGCTGGATTAGTGAAACTCAGCTCACAGATGCAGAGAAGAGGCTAGCTGGTGAGATTCTCAAGACCACTGGCTTAGGCGCGGGTGAGTCAGAGAGCATTGCCTTGGGTCACTCTCGAAACTTGCCGGTGGTCCTAGATGACAAGGAAGCTAGGGCAGTTGCCGAAGCAATGGGGATCGAGTATGTGGGCACTGCAGGCATTTTGCTGGAAGCTTTTGTGAAAAGAACTCTGGACTATGAGGAGCTGGAGAAGGCCGTGAGGGAGCTTGGCAGGGTTATGTGGGTATCTCCTGACGTGATCGCCGAGATCTTAAAACAGGCCAGGAAGGTGGAAAAGTGAGCAAGGAACGAATGGTAGGGACGAGGCTGCCGCAGGAGCTTGTGCGCGAATTGGAGCTGATCGAGAAGGTAGAGCAGAGCGATCGCTCAGCTACAGTGAGGAAGCTGCTCTATAGGGCAGTTGGGGAATGGAAGAAGGACTATTACGCAAGGCAATATGGCGAGGGGAAAATGACTCTTGCCAGGGCGGCACGGGAGGCGGGTATTTCGTTATGGGAGATGATGGATTACATGCGACAACGCAAGATAGCGGCCCAGTACGATTTTGAGGATTTCAGAAAAGACATGGGAACAGTGCTTAGGAGAGTGGGCTCAAGGAGTCGTAAGTAAGCATATGGAAGGCGACAACGAAATCTTGAAACTCGATGAGCACAAAGAAGAGCCCGAGAGCCTGTGGCGAACGTTTCCCAGCTCATCGCTATCAATAAATCTTTCCTACACCGAACGGATTCGCTTGCTGCCGAAAAGTTTACTGCACCGCGTTGATGCTTGGTAGCAATAAGGAATCGTTCATCGGAATTGAATTGAATACAGATCAGCATCCTTCATCACAAAACGCAACCGAACCGGTTTGCCCGCCAGTCTCCTGAGCGGATGTGGGTCGGTTTGGCTTGCGGGTCGCCTCCACTTGACGGCTCCTTCAATCTGGTCTCCCCGATCAGGGGAGACTCCTCTAGAGCAAAGCCCGGCAGAGGGTTTCCCTTCTCATCCTGCACCTCTATTCTGATACTTCCAGCCGCCGAGGTCGCGTAGTTCAGAACTAGATTGTCTCCCTGGGAAATCAAAGGCCTGGTTAGCAGCTCACCGCCTCGATAGCCGGCATGCACAGAGAGCTTTTTCAGGATGTGGTAGTGGGAGATGCTCTTGCCGATCAAGGCTCATCTCCAGTTTGTGCGGGCTATTCAAGGAATTGTAAATTTTCGGGTGATGGAGCGCAATGTCAACTGATGTGAAATCCGAAGGATGTTCGTTTCTTGATTGCTACGGGCTGAGCCCCATGCGGCGCAGCAGATCGGTGAAGCGGGGGTCATCGCGCAAGGGGTCAAAGAAGTGCAGTACCTTGAGAAAGGGCATCGCGCTAGCTTTGGTCTCATATCCCCGGTTCAGCCACGCAAACGCCTGCTCTTTGTCGCCGAGACCGATATAGACCTTGGATCTGGCGACCGGTGAGACATATGTCCCCTGCGTGGATCTTTCCTGAATCTGCTCAAGGACCTTATGTGCTTCGCTTCGTTGACCCAGTTGACCGTAGAGATATCCGAGAAGACCTAACTCGTCGCTCACGTCGTCTCCCATAAGATCGATCTGTTTGCGCACAGTCACCAGGGCTTCTTCATACCTTCCCTGGCTTGCGTAGATAACGCTGAGCCACCAGTAATAAGCGGGTTGATCCGGCTCTGAATTGATTGCATCCTGGGCCATTTGTTTGGCTTCGGTACGGTGTCCTGAATAATACAAATACGTCATCCTACGAAACTTCAACATCGCAGAGCGCGGGTGCGGGTCAAGTTCCAGTGCTCGTTCAGCTTGCCCATTGGCCTCATCATGCCGCTCCATGTACGACAAGAAAAGGGCGTACAGCATGCGAGCATTTGCGCTGTTGGGGTTCAGTTGAAGAGCTGTCTTGAATTCCATCTCGGCTCCGGCCCAATCCCAGTCGTACCGCCCACTCACCCTCGCTAATGTAGTGTGCGCACTGGCCAACCTTTCATCCAGCTGCAGCGCCTTTTCTGCCATCGCTCGGGCCTGGGGCCAGGCATCGTGCGGAGAAACTATGTTCAAATATCCCAAACTCGCATAGGCTGCGGCCAACCCAGCGTAGCCAAGAGCATAGGTCGAATCTATTTCTACCGCCTGCTCAAAGTACTCGATGGATTTCCGAATACCCACTTCCCGCCCAGCGTTGTTCCAATAATGCCTGCCCAGCAAGTATGCCTCATGGGCTTGGGGGTCGACCGTACGTACGGTCGCCAACCGAGCTTCTTCCTCGGGCGTTAGTGCAATGCTGATCTCACGCGCAATGGCCCGGGCTACCTCGCTCTGCAAGGCCAAGATGTCGCTCAGGTCCCGGTTATAGCTCTCTGCCCACAAATGCTCATCCGTCGTGCCGTGGATGAGCTGGGCCGTGATTCGCACCCGATCGCCTGCGCGCAGCACCGAGCCTTCAACCACTGCATCCACACCCAGCTCGCGCGCAATCTCCGGGACCGACTTGTCCCTTTCTTTGTAGCGCATCACTGAAGTGCGCGAAATGATCTTCAAAGCCCCGATCTTTGATAAGTCGGTGATGAGCGCCTCGTGCATTCCGTCCACGAAGTAATCCTGCTCCGGGTCTCTCATGAGGTTATCCAGGGGAAGGACGGCGATCGAGCTAATCTGCCCCGGTGCCAGGACGGTGGTTTCTCCTTTAAACAACCACCAGCCAATCCATACGATCAGAAAGACAGCCAGCATTGCCAGAGCACGCCAAAGTCCTGTTTTGCCTCGTCCCAAGTCGGGCTTATCCCGTCGGCGCTCTGTTGGTTGGGACAACACCTCCCTCAGGTCCGTCCGCACTTCGTGGATTGACTGGTAGCGCCGATCCAAGTCTTTCGCCTGCATCTTCCTTACTATGTGTTGGATCAGTTCCGGAACGTTATCCGTGTAGCGAGTGACCGGAGGAGGTTCTTGGCTTAGGATCGCATTGCCCGTGTCCATGGGTGAGTCCTTCTTAAAGGGATGCACCCCCGTGAGCATCTCATAGAGCACCACGCCGAAGGAGAAAATGTCCGATCGAGTATCCACCTCTTGCCCGCGCAATTGCTCAGGGGACATATAGGCCAGTGTGCCCAGGGTTGTGCCTGTTTTGGTCAAACTGGCGGTTAACGTCTCCTCCTGACTGCCGATACCTTCAGCGGGCGCAAGCCGCTTGGCCAGTCCAAAGTCCATGACTTTCGCATGACCCTGCGGGGTCAGCATGATATTGGAAGGCTTGAGATCGCGATGCACAATGCCCTGCGTATGAGCTTCTTCCAGAGCCTCGGCAACCTCCGTGGATTTCTCGAGTGCATCCTTCAGAGTAAGCGGACTGTCTGCTAACTTGTCCTTCAAGGTCGTCCCTTGGACGTACTCCATGGCGATGAAGTCTTTGCCTTCAGCTTCACCAACTTCGTAGATCTTGCAAATAAAAGGGTGGTCTAAGGCGGCGGCAGACTTGGCTTCCCGCAGGAAGCGCTTTCGAGCCGTGGGGTCTTGCTGCATGAAGTCAGGCAAAAACTTCAGGGCGACTTTGCGCTCCAAGGAGGTATCCTGAGCCAGGAAAACTTCTCCCATCCCGCCTTCGCCGAGTTTTTCCAGAATCTTGTAATGTGAAATGGTCTGGCCGACCACGGCCCCTCCAGCTCTGCTCTGACCTGAAACTTCAATTGGGACACACC
>JALLON010000097.1 GCA_027717925.1 Acidobacteria bacterium AH-259-G07
GTCGCGCCGGACATGGTCGGCAAAGTAATTCAGAACAGCAACAATCCTCTAGCCCAGCAGCTCAGCGAAGAAGGAATTCCAATAACCGATGCGGCGTAGGCTTTGGTCGAATTTGAGAACGAAAGCCAGATCTTGGTTCGCTTGACGTGTTTAGACGGAAACTCTCGGATGGTCTTCTGGGTGGCGTCGTCGCGCCTTTGGAGCTTGAGCCTTTTTGGGACGTCTTCGTTTTTTCGCTGTCGGAGAAGCCCAACCTGCTCAGCCAGTGGGGGGCATATGGTGCTTCAGGAGCAGGATATTCGGTCGGTTTCGACACCACCCAGGTCGAGGGGAATTTTCTAAAAGTGGAATACGAAAGACAATCCCAGGAGGAGATAGTTCGGCCAATGTTTCGGAAGACTTTGGACTTTGTGAAGAAGCTGTCGGGAAAATATGCCAAAAGAGAGGTGGGAGCGTGCTGCCTTGCCGCGCTATCGCAGTCACTTCTTCCGGCAGCCATCCGCATTAAGCATAAGGGGTTCTCGGAGGAGGCGGAATGGCGTCTGATTCACATCAGGCAAGCTCCTCATCCTCAACTGGGCTCTCCTACTTTGGAGACACGCCTGGAGAGGGTCCAAGAGCTGGAATTTAGGACCTCCAAGAGCGGCGCTCTCATCCCTTTTGTTACCTCGAATCTTAGACAAGTCAATTCCCCTGAAAAGAAGTTACCGATTACCGTAATTTGGCAGGGGCCACATATTTCACCGAAACTCGGAAAGCAATCTCTTCGATTACTTTGTGACCGGTTTGATTATGTCGACGTACGTCTCGAGAGTTCGAATATCCCTCTCGCGCAGTTTTAATACAAAGATTCAAGGTTGGCGACTCAGCATGGAAAACTGGATTACGAGTTTTGACAAAGTCGCTCTCGACGTAGTCAAACCCCAGAGTGGCGATTTGAAGGACCTTAATGATATGGAAGAGGTTTTCATCGGTTGCGCTGCTTAGTCCAAGGCCCAAAGAAGGCCGAAACGATGCAGAACACGAAGAGATGAGAATTGGCCACATCGATTTTGATGAAAGGTTTCTAGCAGCTCGGGAGAGTAATGACCTTGTAGTATTTGCAGGCGCCGGAGTCTCTATGGGGCCTCCCTCCAATCTTCCCAGCTTTGCCGGTCTCACGGAGAAGGTAGCCCGGTGGGCTGGTCAGAGATGGCAAGAAGATGAGCCTCCTGAACACTTCCTCGGCCAACTGGTACATGAAGGGAAACTGGTCCATGAGCAGGTTGTGGAAATCCTCAGCGATCCCGATTCGCGTCCAACGCCACTCCATGAGGGTCTTCTTGACTTGTTTGGCAACGTCGGTAGGGTCAGGATTGTAACGACGAATTTCGACGCACATTTTGAGTCCGCCACACAGAATGTCTTTGGGAATCTACCCGACGTTTATCGAGCACCTGCTCTTCCGCTAGGTAATGACTTTACTGGAATTGTTTATCTGCACGGAAGTATACGGGTAAACCCGAAGTGGCTAGTTCTCACTGATCAGGACTTTGGCCGGGCCTATTTGGCCGAGGGATGGGCCAGGAGATTTTTGCGAGCGATGTTCGCGCGCTACACCGTCCTCTTTGTCGGATACAGTCACAAAGATACAGTTATGCATTATCTTGCGCGAGGTCTTCCTCCAGAAGGGATAAAGCCTCGTTTTGCTCTGGTCAGCTCCACCGATAACGTAGCTCGATGGCGGTACCTAGGGATCGAGCCACTGGCATATGAGAAGGAGGAAACCAACGGTCATTTGAAGCTGACCCAATCTGTCACCGCATGGGCTGAATTCGTGAACCGGGGTGCGCTGGACACTGAGCGGCGGGTTCACGAACTCGTCAGCAGTCCTCCGCCGCTTGATCCCGAATCGCACGATTATCTGAAGTGGGTCTTGCAAAACAATGTTCCAGTCACATTCTTTGCCCGTCATGCTAATTCCCCGGAGTGGCTTAATTGGGCGGATCAGGAAGGTTTTCTGGAATCCCTTTTTTCGTCTCAGGAAATGGATTCCTCAGCGAAGGTCCTGGCGCAATGGGTGGCCGACAAGTATGTCTTACAGCACCCTGAGGCTGTTTTTTCTTTGATTGAGAGACATGACACAAGCCTTAACCCCCTTTTTGGAACCATGATCGCACAGCAGTTGGGGCTTGGCTCTCCCGTGCCTGATGCAAACACTCTGAGCCGTTGGATCAGTTTGCTTTGTGAGTGCGAGGGGGTAGGCCTTGAGCACCAATTCGAAGCGATTCTCCAGCGATGTTTTGACACCGGTGCTCATTTCGGAACAGTTCGACTTATCGATTATCTAACCGCTCCGAAGGTTCGACTTCGAAAAGGATGGAGACCAAGCGACAGCCCTTCGGAGCTAAAGCAAGTGATTCAGGTGGATCTTTCCTTTCTCGGCGATGCCCACTCACTCAAGGAAATCTGGGAAGATAATGGCACGGGAAACCTAAATGACTTGGCGCGCGAACTGTGGCCTGTATTGAGCAAAAACCTTGAGCACTGTCACCGAGTGCTTAGGAGCTGGGACCAAGCAAGGCCGGAATGGGATCCTATGAGTTGGCGGCGTTCTGCAATTCAACCGCATGCGCAAAATCACATCTTAGGTGTTGAATCCATTCTGATCGATGCGGCTAGAGATACACTCGAGTGGGCTATCGAGAATGATATGTCACTTGCGCGCACCTGGATCGAAGCTGCTGCTGTGTCTCAGGTGCCTCTTCTTAGGAGACTTGCAATTCACGGCATGAGTCTGGTCCCGGATGTAACCCCGGACGACAAAATCAAGTGGTTGCTGGAGAAGGGGTGGATATGAAAACCGAGCTAAAACACGAGATGTTCCAGCTGTTAAAGACTGCGTATCCGGGGGCTTCCCGTGACATTCGCGAACAGCTTATCAATCAGGCAAAACGGTCGCTCCGCGAGCGTCCAATAAAGGATGAAAAAGAGCGTGAGATTGCCGCGTACGAAGAGTTTAATCTTCTCCATTGGTTGTCAATGATAGCCCCGGACTGTCCTCTGGTAGCGGCAGAATTGCAGTCGATAGAAGAGCAATACCCTCATTTTCAGCCACGTGAGCACCCAGACCTGAATTGGGAGGAAGGAGAAGTAAGGGTCGGATCAATCAGTCCTGTTGCCGTGGAAGAGTTGTTAGGAAAAAACCCTGCCAATTGGTTGGAATATCTTCTCACTTTTAAAGGAGAGGACTGGAGTGGGCCGACTCGTGATGGTCTTCTTCAGACTGTAACTGAAGCAGTGCAGCGGGAGCCGAAATGGGGAATTGTACTCGCGGAATTATTGGTGGGTCACAAAGAGTGGACATCTGATTTGTGGCAGAGGATTCTTTGGGGATTGACGCAGGCAAGGCTGACGGGAGAACGGTGGACACAGGTTCTCAAAACTGCCGACACTGATGAACTTGTCATAGCGCAAGAGGAAGCTCTGTCAGACCTACTTTACCAGGGCTCCAGGCAGAAGGAAGGGGCAATTCCGCCAAATCTACTTGAAAAAGCCGACAGGATTGCCCTCAAGGTTTGGGAATCCGTGAAGAACTTGCAGGCACCTGATGGAGGAGGCCACCTAAGCTCGGCAATTTATCACGCCGGCGGCAAACTCACCCTTTTTTGGCTCCAAGCCATGTCCGAACACTTGAAGAGGGCGGAACAGAGGAAGAGAATTCCCCGACCTTACAAGGATCGATTCGAACAGATTGTCTCAGAAGAATCCATCGCTGCTTCTTTTGGACGGGTAATCCTAGCAAGCCAGTTAGGTTTTCTTTTTGGACTTGACCAAAACTGGGCACTGACTCATGTATTGCCGCTGTTTGACTGGAATCAGAATCGGGAACAGGCTGCAGGAGCGTGGGACGCCTGGTTAGTGGGGGGCCGGCTGACTGCTTCTCTAATAGAAAGACTGATTCCTCACTACAAGGTTGCGTTCTCATACATCCCCCGCCATCTGGAGGGGCAGAGGCATCGGCTTGCTGAGCACGCCGCTGGAATCGCCGTTTTTTGGCTAGAGGATCCACTTCAAGAATGGATTCCGTCATTTCTCCAAGCCACAGAAGATGAAGATCGCTCCGACTTTGCAGCATTCATCGGAACTTTTCTTGAGAACATGGAAACAGACGCTCGACAAAAACTCTGGCAGCGGTGGCTGAAGCTATACTGGGAGAATAGAAACCAGAGCTTGCCTGTACCTCTCGGAAACGACGAATTCATAAGAATGATCGAATGGCTGCCTCGCCTCGAATTCGTCTCCGCCGAAGCCATTGATCTAGCTTGCCAAGGTCCCACCCCTAGTGTTCAGCGTGGAATGCTGTTCTACCGATTAAAAGATTCGTCACTCGCAGAGGATGAACCAGACCGGACAACGAAACTGCTTCTTCATCTTACTTCGGTCCCAGATTTTGAGGCATATCACTGCCCGGATCTTGAGCAGATCACAGAACGACTTATCCGGGCAGAGGCCAACTCCAACGTTCTCAGAGAACTATGCGATCGGTTAGCGGCCATAGGGTGCCATAATGCCGCAGCATTGGCTTCGACGATCAGTGGTTAAGCTGAGGGGATGATAAAGCTGGTCGACATTATCTACTTTTGTCGCTGTTGAAATTGTCTCCACTCCTCCTGCCTATCAAGCAAGAATGTTTGGAGCGGATGATCTTTTTCGGAGAAGCGTCACTGAGAAAGGCGATCAAGCAGTACTTGGACCACTACCTGGAGAGAACAAACCTCTCAGCGAAAGCGTTCAGATTCGGCGACCGCACCGGCAAGCGGACGATCTCCGTCCCAGCATCTTTGAGCAGGTTTCGGAATTCCTGGCTGAATTTCCTGTCCCGATCCATGATCAAAAACCGCTTTCCCAGCAGAAAGTCGTCACAGCAGTCGGTGAGATTGCGCGCTACCTGCAGCATGAAGGCATGGTCCGGATGGGGTGTGGTTGCGGCAAGACAGATCCGTCGGCTCGACAACTCCATGACGATCAGCACGTAGTAGGTCACAAGCCCTCGCCTGGTCGAGACCTCAACAGTAAAGAAATCAGCCGCAGCGAGAGCCTCTCAATGAGCTTTGAGAAAAGCACGCCAGCGTGTTCGCAGCCCTCTCTCCGGTGCAGGCTCAATTCCATTCTCCCGCAGGGTGTTCCGGACCGTGCCGCCAGAAACCCTGTGCCCCAAGTTGGCCAGCGCACCTTGAATACGAGTGTAGCCCCACCTGGGATTCTCCTGAGCCATTCGGACAATCAAATGCCTGATCTCGGTCATCGTTCTCGGACGTCCCGGCTTTTTCCGCCTGGCGCTGTAGTCCCACTTCTTGGCAATCAATCTCCGGTGCCAGGCCAGGATCGTATCCGGAGTCACGATTCTCGCCACTTGACCAAGAACCTTTCGGCCTAACACTTTGCCTTTCACGGCCAGCCTTCGTCTTTGATCGTCTGTGAGACGAAGCCGTCTCCCACAAAGCTGTTCTTTCAGGACCCGGTTCTCTTCCTGCAGATATTCAATGACTGATTGTTGGTGCTGGTTGATCCAGCCGGCAAAGGTGAACAGGAGGAAGTGCAGAGGGGATACCGACACAGGCATGAACACGGATTATATCCGTTCATCACCTCAGTTTCTGGATTGGCAAGACTGGTCATGCAGGGAAGAAAACCAATTGTTCGGTCGTCAACCGGGAAAATATAGTTCTGCAAGTACAAGTACATCAACAACTTGCGATTCGGTTGAGTTTTTGAACCCCACGACCTCGGCCCGAAGGACAAGATCGGAAACAAGGGCGGTTCGCTCTCGAACCGCCTCCGGGCGGCCATAGCCTGATCCCGCCCAACGGCCTACGCTCAGGCAAAGGCCCGGCGCTCCACCGCGTCGGGCCTTTCTCTCTTGGATAGTAGGCTTTGTTCTTGATAAATCGGCAACAGCCTGCAATAATCCAGAATCTTTATGAACCGCCAGGACGGATAGGAGAAGCTGCGCTGATGGAGACGTTGATGACCCTGGAAGAGGTGGCTGCCTATCTCCGGCTCAGCAAGGACACCGTCTACCGGGATGGCCAACGCCGGAAAGGTCCCCGCCTCCAAGGTTGGAAACCAATGGCGCTTTCGGAAAGAGGATGTTGACGCCTGGTTGGAGAAGAACAAGAACGTCGTCAACGATGAGGAATCCAACGGTGACGAAGGACGATAACAACTTCGCTCCCGGGGATGTCGTCTCCGGTTTGGAACCCTCCGAACTGGTGGAGATCCAACGAGTCGCCCCCTTCGGCACCAAAACGCTTGTCGAAGGAGTGGGAGTTCAGTCCCGTCGCCTCGTGAAGCGTCCCCTCACGACAGAAGACCTTTCAACTCTCGTCAAGATCCGGGGGCAAAGCTATACCTTTCAGGGCGACCCAAAACTATTTCTTCTTGGCGCTGAAGCGGTGCGTATCCGGATCGCCCACCAGTTCGACCCCCTCTTCGCCGTCAACTCAAGTATCGTCGATCCGCTTCCGCATCAAGTCGAGGCGGTCTACCGTTACCTCCTTCCGCTTCCGCGAATTCGCTTCCTCCTCGCTGACGATACGGGAGCCGGAAAAACGATCATGACCGGCCTCTTGATCAAGGAGCTCCTTTTCAGGGGTGTCATCCAGAAGATCCTCATTGTCACTCCTGGGGGGCTAACAAAGCAATGGAAGGAAGAGGAACTCCAAGAGAAATTTGGTCTCTATGCCCGCTTGGTGAACCGCGCATCATTCGACGCTGAGCCCGGGCAATTCGCTCGATACGAGGAGGGAATCTTCGTTATTTCAATGGACTTCTTGGCACGGAATGAGGGCTGTCTTAAGGCGGCGGAGCAGACGCAGTGGGATCTTGTTGTTGTAGACGAAGCTCACAAACTCTCGGCATATGAATATGGAACCAAGCTGGAGGAAAGCGAACGCTACAAGGCCGTTAAGACTATAGCGCAAAAAACAGACCATTTGCTATTCCTCACAGCCACACCCCACCGAGGTCGGAAGGATACATTCCGTAGGCTCCTCCTCCTGCTGGACGAAGATCTCTTTCAGAAGGACGAGCATGTCGCTGATCGGGTTCGAGAGCAGACGGTTCCATACGGCGAAGCTGGTGAAGACTTTGACGGAGAACAGCCCATCAGTAAGGCGCGCAACCGTTTCTTTCTCCGCCGATTGAAGGAGGAGATGGTTGACTGGGATAAGGCGCCTCTTTTCAAGGACCGCCACACAATAACTACCGGGTATGATCTGACTCCCGAAGAGAAGAGCCTTTACGATGAAGTAACGAGATATGTGCGGTCCAAGCGCAAAGAGGCAAAGGCCAAGAAAAACCGGAACGTCGAACTGACCCTCATGGTTATGCAACGTCGTCTGGCGAGCAGTCTCTATGCGATCACCAGGACGCTGGGGAATCGGCTCAAGGCGCTCAACGAAGTTCTCGACATTCTCAGAGATCCTCGTCGCACAGATGCTGAAAGGAAACGCCTCCTGCGGGATTCTATCGACCCTGGTGATCCTCGTGATATTTCTGAGTATGAAGACCTTGCAGAGGACGAGCGGGAACGTATCGACCGGCGTATTTTCCGCCAGGTCCTGACGGACGACCCCGCAAAGGTTGAGGAGGAGCGCGACGAGGTTGACCGCCTTTTCCGCCTGGTCGATAGCTTGAAGCACCACAAGGAGGCCAAGTTCGCAGAACTCCTGACGGTACTCGATTCGTCGGATGTTATCCGCGCCGAGGACGAGAAGCTCCTCATCTTCACCGAGCACCGCGACACGATGGATAGCCTTGCAAGGCGTCTTGACGATAAGGGCTACACC
Organism: Acidobacteria bacterium AH-259-G07; assembly: GCA_027717925.1. Lineage (GTDB taxonomy): Bacteria > Acidobacteriota > UBA6911 > RPQK01 > JADFOI01 > JALLOL01. The sequence goes on from JALLON010000097.1 coordinate 7,833, forward strand.
GTGACCACGATTCACGGCGGAATGGACGTGGACGCCAGGAAGAGCGCCCAGCGACAGTTCCGGAGGCAATCCAAGATCATGGTAGCCACCGACGCAGCTGGCGAAGGCATCAACCTCCAGTTCTGCCGCTACCTGATCAACTGGGACATTCCATGGAACCCCAATCGCCTCGAACAGCGGATGGGACGCATTCACCGTTATGGCCAAGACGATGACGTGTGGGTGTACAACCTTGTGGCCCAGAATACTCGGGAAGGCGCCGTCATTCAGAAGGTGCTTTCCAAGATGGATGTCATGCGGGAACAGATGGGGTCGGATCGGGTCTACGACGTGATTGACGAGTGGCTTGAGGACGTTCCTCTCGTGAAACTCATCGAGAAAGCTATCGATTCGGACGATGCAATCCAAGCGGCAGAGGAGACAGACACTGCTCTTACTTCGGCCTCAGAAGAAAGGGCTAAACGGCTCATCGCCCTTCAGAAGAAGACATCGCTTGCCTCACGGCTCAACCTTCGAGCGGCGCAAGAACTGCGGGACGCATCTGACGAACGGCGGCTTCAGCCTCTGTTTATACAACGCTTCTTTGAACGAGCATGGATCGCTTACGGAGGCACGATTCGCAAGGACGACGACTTCCCTGTTTGGCACATTGGACCGACGCCTTCGGCTCTCCTCGAACTGTCGCGGGAACGGCGTGCGGCTGTGGCTGAGAACTACGACACCCCTTTCGTCTTTGACAAGCAGTTCGTCAGCGTGGCGAGCAGGGTGCGCGTCCCCGAGCGGACTAAGCTAATGGGCCCCGGGCACAGCCTGTTCGACACGCTGATCGAGTGGGCGATTCGGGAGGCGCGCCAAGCCTTCGCAAAGGGCGCACTCCTCATTGACCCCAGCATCGGGAAGCCCCAGAGGATGTGGCTGGTTCGCTCGACCATTGAAGATGGTCGCGTGGAGTCGCGCAAGCGGCTCGCCCATGAGCGACTCGCAATTATCGCCCTGGACCACATGGGGTTCCGCACGACCTCGCCCTCCTACCTGCTGAATTGCCTGTCGCCCGAGGGCACCCCTGCCCTTCCTGACATACCAGAGAAATCCGAAGAAGACATTCAGTCTTGGACGTACGAGGAGATCACCGAGAAGCAGCTCGCGCAAGTCCAAGAGGCCAGGTCTGAAGAATGCGACCTTCGGCGGAAGTACCTGAATACCGCCTTTACCGACCTCATTCTCGAACTTCAGGGAGACCTAAACGACCTGCAACAAGCCCAGCTCTACGGTGATGATGATAGCGAGGAACGGGAGCGTTTGCGGAGGCGTATCGAGGAGTTGAAGGCGCGTAAGGTTGAACGCCTCAAAGAGCTCGAGCTCATGATGAAACTGACCGCCAATCTCCCTGACGTCTTGACTCAGGCTGTCGTGGTTCCGGTGCCGGTTGCGCTGGTTGAGA
>JALLON010000098.1 GCA_027717925.1 Acidobacteria bacterium AH-259-G07
CACGCCCTAGCGAAGACAAAAATTAGTCCAAGCCGGCTTTCACTATTGCCTGTTTCCTTTCCTTACCTCACGGACCATGACTCGCTTTATGATCTGCTTCCACAGAGAATTTCTCTTCACCGACTACGCTTGCCACTGGCATGTACCGAACGCCCGCTGATTTCAGCCAGAAATGCAGATCAAGGAGGTTCGAAAAGGCTCCGCGGAGGAGTTGCAGCAGTACTAACAGTTTTCGATCCGGTGAAACGGTCGTCCAAGTACTCATAGTCCATATCACCCGACAACTCTTTCACACCCAGATCCTGACCTGACAGAACAAGTTCACCTTCAGAATTAACTTCCGCTGTAAGCAATATCGAGATTTCATCTGTTTCTTTTTTACGGGCGTCACAGGGTACATAGTTACATCAGGCTAGGAGTTTCTACGTAGAAATGGAGTTCCGGTCCCGGTCTTACTTCGTGGCCTCCGCTTCTCGCACTAACTGTTGCAACTCAGAGACGACTCGGCCTAACTCATCGGCCAACACCGAGGCGTCAGTCTCTCGGAATGTCTTCACTAGTGTTCTGTAGTACCAGAGCTGATCCTCCTTACTTGCATTAAATCGCTTCCACAGTTTCTCTCCCTCTTTGCGGTAATCAGCGACGATAGCCCTTGCGTTATGAAGTTTGTCGGCAGCAGAAACCAGTTTCACTGAGGGGCCCGCTTTACGGAGATGAGCGATGTACTTCTCCTTACGTTCCCGCCAGGGTGGCTTGGGAATGGTTTCTGCGTCGGTGCATCCCTCTACAATCTGAGCCACCTCACCACCGAACCGCTTTTGGATCTCCTCCAATGTTTGCGGCCCAGCCTCTGGCGAATCTTTCTCACTAAGCGCTTTAGCACCGTGAGCACCTGGGCGGCCGCCCCTTTGTTTCCCGGTCGTAACACGCCACTGATGAGCTCGCCCGTCTCGGCATCAAAAATGAGCAACGGATGATACATGTACTCATTGAAATAGCCGTGATAGAAAGTAAACTCTTGCTGCCCATGGGTGGGATCGTCCGTACTGTCCAAATCCAGGACAACCTTCTTCGGCCCTCGCTTTTTCAGCTGCTTCACATAACGGTCTACAAACCATCGGCCGATGCGCAGTAGATCTTTTCGCGTGACGCTGTTTTCCAGGCGCGACAGGGTGGGTTGAGAGGCCAGGTCAGGATCGCTCTCGGGAAGACGGTTGCAGATCGTCTTGAAGATGGGATCCGATCGCAGCCAATTGGCATCATTACAGTCTTCGTAGCCAGCCACAATCTGATGACTCCGCTGGCAGAGCATCTCTTCCATTTGATGCCGGATATAGTGCGAATCGCGGCTATCCAAGATACAGGCCGCCATCCCGCTACTGAACCGGTTCTGCTGATCCAAGGCGTAAAAGGGCAACAATCCCGCATCGGAGCTAATATTCCCGCCATCAAATCGAGCCACCACCTTTCTGTCAGGGTGAAATGGCAGGCTAATATTACAAGGTGTTTGTTTCTTAGGCTGTACCTCTTTGCTGTCTTTGGCTTTCATAACTCCTTATATATCAAAGAGGTATGGCTTTTTTGTTCTTTCTAGAAACCTTCTTTCAGGAAGATTTATGAATTATCCGGGCTAGAGTCAGGGGATGAAACACCTTTGCCGCGACCGTGTGCGTCCCCTGAATGGGTACGGAGCGCACCAATGCCGCTGGCGACATTCTGCAAACCTCCGAGAATCTGTTTCAAATACGGCTCAATATCTTTATGTGCTGGAGACAGATTCAGGTGTTTCTGAACTTCTTTGACCAAGGGTGAGATGCTCTGGTCCTTGGGGTACGGTAGTTTCAACTCATCCAAACTCCCCAATGTCGTGGATGGTGATGAGTGCACACGGGCCTTAACTCTCTCTCCTCCACGGCCATAGGCCCGCGTTGCGAAGATATTCGGCCTCGGCTGGGGTCACACCTGCATCCTGTATCCATTCCTCTTCAGCCATACCTGCGACCCAGGACAGCACGCCGTCACGGGCCACCTGCTTCCATTCATCGCTTAAGTCGGATTGTTCGATTAACTGCTTCAAGGATTGGACGCGATTGCGGAATCTCTTCAGCTCAGACATGACGAGGACTGCAAAACGCGCTTCTCAAATGCCGGAGCGACCGAGCGATCCTGGCAACCCTGTTGGGCTGTGGGCTTCGTCGCCGTGAACTTGCTGATCTGACCATCGATCACCTCCAGCGTCGTGAAGACCATTGGGCGATGATTGACCTGCTTGGGAAAGGCGATCATATTCGGACCGTGCCTGTTCCAGACTGGGTCAAACGAACCATCGACATATGGCTCGCGGCCGCCGGAGTTACGAGCGGAAGATTATTTCGGTGCGTTTGTAGAGCGGGAACAGCCTGGGGTAACGGCATGACAGAGAAGGTTGTGTGGCATGTGGTCAAACAGTACGCCGCGAAAATCGGTGTACCGAAACTGGCGCCCCATGATCTTCGGCGATCCTGTGCACGCCTTTGTCACGAAGCGGGCGGCGAGTTGGAGTAAATCCAGTTTCTGCTCGGCCACGTCTCAGTGCAGACGACAGAGAAGTACCTTGGATGCAAGCAGCGCCTTCGTGGAGCCGTGAACGATCGAATCCGCATTGAGCCATGACCTGATCAGGCGCGATGGTATGCGGCACCCCACCTGGACGACTTGCCGACTATACCTCCACTGGCCGCTGACTTAACCGCTTAGACCAGCAAGCGAAGCTCCGGATTGTCGACACCGAACCCAATCTGAAGCTCGTGAGTCAGAACCTGCGCAAGGGAGTGCGGAGAAGTCAGCAGCAGGAGTGAAGCCAGAGTTACAATTATCGCAAACATCCAAGCCTCCCATGAGTAGTACTAGATTTATACTTCGGTCTATTGTACCGTGTTGTGGATCTTAGATTCTCGGCAAAACCAGTCGCACCGTCGCTTCTAGCAAGTAGCACCGTAGCTACTTCTCTGGAGGGCGTAAGAGGAAAGAATGGATCATCTATCCGGGACAACGAAGCTTCTTCTCGCGCTCACCTTCCTGTCCATGGTTATCGCACTCTACGCCGCTTTCTTCTACGCCCCAACAGAACGGGAGATGGGACACGTCCAGAGGATTTTCTACTTCCATATGGGATCCGTTTGGGTAGCGACGGTTGCCTTCATTGTGGTCTTTATAGCGAGCATTCAGTACCTGAGAAAGGAGAGTCGGTTCTCAGACATCCTGGCTTACTCTTCAGCGGAGCTGGGCGTGGTATTTCTGACGATCACCATCATAACCGGAAGCATCTGGGCCAGGCATTCTTGGAACACATGGTGGACGTGGGACCCGCAGCTGACTACGACTTTCATTCTATGGGTGCTCTACGTTGCTTATCTGGTACTGCGGTCTGCCATCGGGCACGACTCCAAAAAAGCCAGGTTCGCCGCCGTCTTTGCAATCGTCGCTTTTCTCGATCTACCTCTGGTTTACGTCTCGGCGAGAGTGATGCGCGGCATCTCTCCCGTAGTCTTTGGGGGTCGAGGGGGCGGGATTCACCCGAAAATGATGGTGGCACTGGTGGTGTGCATGGCGTCTTGCAGCTTCCTATTCCTCCTGCTTCTCAGACAAAGGATGGATCTGGAGAGAATGCAAGATGAGCTGTCACTCTTAACCACGGAAAGGCTGAAGACATGACTTATCTTTTTTGGGCGCAGACGGCTTGCTGGATCGTCCTCTTTGTCTATATCGTTTCGCTCATCAGGAAGACTGAGAATCTGAAAAGACAGGTTGCTGTGCTCCGAAACGCCTCGACCGACAGTGCCAAGGAAGGTGTGGGGGAGGGGTGAGACCAGTTATATATGTGATCAAAGAATCTTCCTGTCTTTGGTGCCGAGCGAAACGCTTCACCGATATGCCGTCAATCGAATGGGTTCTGGGAAATCCAGCGAGGCTGTGCGCTTATTCGAGAGATACGTGATCGCCAGTCCCACTCGCAACTCTCCGGGAGCTCGCGTTGGAGATGAAGGAGAGCTCGAAGCGAGAGTAGTAATCAAACAGTGCCCGAGCCTTTTCCCGGACTTCAGGAACGTTTTCGGCAATCCTCCGAGTTCAGCACAGCCTGGCCTGACTCGTCCTTGTGCAGCAAACCGCTAGTCGGAAGCTACCCTTTTGCCCACTTGGACGTGTAACGCCCTTATCGGAAACTGACAGGGCCCTCGAATAACTGTCGAGAAACAGCCCTTCGCACCATCAACCGGAAACAGATCCCCTTAGCGCTATTTCCTGGTTCTGACGGTAGTGGTCTTCGGGATGGGACCGGCGTTCCAGGCCTTGGGTCTCAACTTCGAGGCACTTACAGTCGGAACCCCTGAGTCGCAGGACGCGCTCGGGCCATCGCGTAGGCCTGGGATCAGCCATCTCCCGAGTAGGTACCGGTTCGCGCCGAGAAAACCTTATGGCGCAGATGCCTCTTTAACTTCCATGGGCCCACAGGCATGCCGGGGGCCGGCCCGGAGGTATTGCTCGCCTACAGGGTCACCTCAGTGTTCTCAGTTTCCGATAAGCCGACAACTCCTATTTGGGCAGCTGAGAATCTCTATTGCTCCTGGATCCTGGACCCTGTCGACAGTAGAACTGATTGCCTGGAATTGAGTCTCAAACAATACCATCCGTGTGATCTACTGTTAGGCCACCAACAGTCGATTGCGGAAGCACCCGTTAGCCGATAGCGACCAGATGATGCAGCGTCCGAATGAACATCATGTTACCGGAAATGGCCGGGGTGGCCATGATCACTTCGCCCATCGAGTTTGTGGAGAGCAACTCGAACTCGGGTCCGGCCTTGACCACAAATACGTCACCATCCTCGCTCGAGAAGTAGAGTCGCCCGTTGGCCGCCACCGGGGAGCTGCTGATTCCCCCACCCATGTGGCGGAGTCTTGCGCGGTACATGCGTTTGCCTGTCTTGGCTTCGTAGCACGCGAGAATACCGCTAACGTTCACGGCGTAGAGGTACTCACCGTAGACGATGGGCGTCGGTGTATACGAGCCGCCACGGCTCCTGCTCCAAGCAATGAACTCGTTGGCGTCTTCCCCCTCCTCAAGAGTGATGTCGCCGGCGGCGTTCGGACGGATCGCATAGATCGGCTGGATCGGACGGAAGCCACTCGTCACGAAGATCAGATCGTGGGCCACGATTGGCGTCGGCGTCACGTTCCGAGTCCTCGCCGCGAGCGACCAGAGTTCTTTGCCCGTCATCGGATCGTAGGCGCGGATCCGCGCGCCACCATTCGCGATGAGCTGGACACGGCCGCGCGCCTCAACGACGGTTGGCGTGCCAAAGGAGGCACCGGGCTCATCGCGTGTCGTTCGCCAGCGTTCCGATCCATCGGCAAGGTTAAACGCTCCAATGAAGCTCGAGGAGACGCGCTGTCCCCGCAGTCGTTCTTCCCTTGCCGGCGAAAGCTGACCCACTGCGGGGTTCGTCGAGGCAACGGTATCGCACTGCACGATCACCATGTCCCGATAAATGATAGGCGAGCTGGCGAATCCCCAGAGCGGCATGCCAACAATGCCGAAGTCCTTCTGCCAGATGAGGGTGCCCTCCATGTCGTAGCAGTACAGGCCTTCTGGGCCGAAGAAGGCAACCACATGCTGACCGTCGGTCACTGGGGTCGGATTGGCGAAGGTCGACTTGAGATGGCGCCCGGCTCTCGGGTTGCCTTTGTACGCCGTTCGTTCCCACAGAATCTTGCCAGTCAGCCTGTCTATGCAATAGAGCTTCCAGACATGCTCAGATTGATCGCCTGCGGGGGCCGTGTCGCCCATATTTCCGGGACGAAACACCGGATTGGCCTGGGAGCTAATCGCGGTCGTGATGAAGATCTTGTCTCCCCAGATGATTGGGGAGGAATTGCCAAGACCCGGGATCGGCGTCTTCCACCGAATGTTGATGGATTGTTCGGCGTCCCACGAAGTAGGCGGAAATTGCCGGTCGGCCACGCCTGACGCGTGTGGACCACGAAAGGACGGCCAGTTCATCGGCCGAACCACCGGACTTGTCGACGTGATGCCGCGCCCGACCGACGGCCACTCCGCGGGTCGGGTGTCCAGCTTGCGAAACAGCAGCGGCGGGCCTCCGAGGTACCGGGGTCCGCCGTCGCGAAAATTGAACCCTAGAACCTGACCTTCACCGATGATGAAATCCAGCCAGACCCCTCCGTGCTCCAGGTACTGCTGCAGCAGCTTCTCTCGTTCCTCAGGAGGCACACGCTGGAGCCACCGCCTGAGCATCGTGACACGCTGGTCTGCGATCTCCCGGCGCTCCACGACCTGTGGGGGCTCCGGATCGAGCTGGCCACGCTGCGCGAACCTATTGCCACCGACTGACTGAAGTCTGACGACCGAGCCGTCAGCCGCGGCCAGCCTTAGGGTCCGATCCTGCACCCGTACCTCGTACCGCTGCCCGTCGTGACTTCGGTACACCCCCTGGGCATCCTGCAGCACAATCTCGTGTGTGATGGCCTCGACCTCCGGCGTCCGCAAGATCGAGGTAATGACTTCCCAGTCACGCAAAGCGCCGGTGATGTCTCTGCCGCTCCGTTGAAGTTCTAGGACGGAGGAACGAGAGAGTCCATCCGAGATGACCATATACTCTGGTGGATCAGCGCCATGTTTCAGTAGGGCGCGCACGACGTCAGCATACCCGCCCAGCGCGGCAGCGCCGAGTGCTGTCACCCGGTACGAGCGATCCCCTATGTCGATCACCGCCGCGACGTTAACGTCCGCTCCCCGCCCGGCCAGGAACTCAACGACCTCGGCATGGCCATACTGAGCGGCGTAGAACAAGGCCGTGGCTCCCCCTTCCCCCTTGGCGTCGACCTTGGCACCCGCCGCAAGTGCGTCCCGGACATCCTCGAGTTTCCCGTCCCGCGCCGCGGACCAGAGAGGTTCGTTGCGAGCGCCGAGAGAAAGGCTGACCGTGGCACCCATCAAGACGAGAACAAATCCTTTAGCAGGGAGTTTCATGGTCGTATCTGTCCAAGGCAGGCCCGATACACTTCGTCCACTCCACCAGACCCAATCAGGGCGGTGACTTCATAAAAGCCGAGGCGAGCGCCGGGAGACAGGGGCAAGATCGGCCCCTTTTCGCCAGGGCAGGGAAAGGGCTTCACGTAGAAGTTTATAGGCCATTCTATTTGGATTTACAAGGTAATTTAGGCTTTGTTGCATAAATAGGCTTTTGCCCCTAGGTCATCTAGGGATAAGATAATCTGTAAATTTGAGTCAAGTTTTAGTCTTTAATCATGCGGCAATTTGTTGTGCATTCCAAGCGCTTTCAATAGCCCTGTCGACGTTCTGGAAGGCTCGGCGCAAAGGAATCGAGGCCGGAGGTGGATCAGGGCCCAGAGCGGACAAGCCAGGCCGCAGCAGCCGGTTGTAAGCGCGAGTCACAAACAGGGCCGTGCGAAAGCCCAGTTGGGTGACCTGATAGTGATGGCTGTGGGGAAGGCGTTCGATGAGTCCGTGCAGACGGAGCCGCCTCAGGTCGTAGGTCATGCGTCCCGGGCGGTACCGTTCGGGGTCCTCCCCCAGCAGGGCTGCCACATACTGACGCAGGTCCCGATTGGCAAAGCCCTGGGGCAGGAGACGAAAGATGAGCAAGGCGGCAAAGAGCACCAGCACCCGGGGATCTCCGAAACGCAAAGCCGAGCCACGCTGCTGGCCCACTTGCACCGGCTGATGGAGGGCCTGAAAGGTGTCTTCGCCCATCCAGCAATCATGGCTGATCCGTTGGACGTCCAGCAGACGTCGGTTGGCTGAGAAGCCGACCTGGCGCAGGGCGCTCAGGTTCTTCAGCCGTTTGCCGATGGCGAAATCACGCGTGTTATTAATGGTGGTCTCGGTGCGTAGAGCCCGTCCTTCTTTATGGTACTGCTTGATGCGAGTGTGTTTGTAGTCGATGTAAAGGGAGGGGACCACACCCTCGGTAATCACTCGGGTGCGGAAGCGGCCCGGCGTTTTTTGGGTGACCCGTCGGTTGAAGACCAGTTGCACGCGATCGGGACGTCCCAGATCCAGGTTGTCGCGAATCACCTGTTCAAAGAACACTCGGCCCGTCAAAGGCCGGTCCAGAACCTGGGTCAGTGAGAACTCGGCCTGTAGAATGGAAAGATCGTAAAGATAGCCGGCCTGTCGGTCCTCGGCGCTAAAAGGGTGAGGAAGACGCGCCAACCATTTGCGCACCACCCGCTCGATCTTCTCCGCGGTCAGCCCGTCGCAGATCGATTGGGCCTGCCGTGCGTCCTCACAGGCCAGCAACCCGTTGTCCAGGGCCTCATAAGCGATGCCCCGACGCGCCAGCTGCCTTTTCAAATACTCATGCCCGTTCAGACAAACCTTGCCCGTGTAAGGAAAGTAGGAGCAGAACTTCACAAACAGAGGCCCGAAGTCTCGGTCCGCACAGTAAAAGTAATAATGGTTGACCAGGGCCGTGGAGCGAATCAGCCAGGGATAGCTCTGCCCCGTGTGAGGGTTGCGACGCCGGGTGGTGCGCACCACAGAGGCTTTTTCCTGGGCTTTGCCAATGAAGAGCACTCCTTCTTCCTGAGGGAAGTCGCCCAGATACTCCCGCGCCACCTCATCCTTGCGTTGCCCCTTCTCGAAGCGGACCAGATCGATGCCTTCGGAGGCGGCCCTTTGCTCGATGGAGGCGACAAAGGCTTTCGTCATGGGACTGAACAGAGCCGAGGAGGCAAAACGGTGCCCCCGATGGTGAATCCAGAAATGAGCCGCTCCTTCCGGCCGCTGGAGAATCGGGACGTACAGATTCAGATACAGGCGGTCAATACACTCCATCTGCATCTCGACATGTTCATCCAACACATCCGATACACTGCGTGCTAAAGTCATGATGAGGCTCCCGGTTGGTCATGGTCCTTTGTTGACCACCGCCGCCCTATGCGGCTAATGGACGAAAGCGATTATTCGCTTCCGCTCTGACACAACCGGAGCCTCAGTACCCCGACACACCGCTCGTCGGTCTGAGGCTCTGCCTCGTTAGATATAGCGTTGGCAACGAGGTCTAATGCCCAAGATTTAGTATTTATGCAACAAAGCCTCGCATGGTTTCTTCAACCGGCCCCCCTGGTACGAGCCGACCCTGGAAAGAATGACGCAGTTCTTTTTGAGGACTCTCGGCGCCGGC
>JALLON010000099.1 GCA_027717925.1 Acidobacteria bacterium AH-259-G07
TCGAGCAGTATCTGAACCAGAAGAAGCAGGCGGTCGATCGATATTTAGACGATTTCCTCCCCGCCGTCGACTCGGATCCGGAAATCATTCACGAGGCCATGCGTTACAGTGTCTTCGCGGGGGGAAAAAGGATTCGTCCGATTCTCGCCCTGGCTACCGGAGAAGCTTTGGGAGGCGATTTTCAAAAATTAATCTATCTGGCCGGCGCGCTGGAGATGATCCACACCTACTCGCTGATCCATGACGATCTTCCAGCCATGGATGATGACGACTACCGGAGAGGTCAACTAACGGCTCATAAAAAGTTCGGTGAAGGGATCGCAATCCTGGCGGGAAATGCTCTTTTAACTCTGGCCTTTCAACGGCTGGCAGAAATCCCAACCCGCTCAGATGAGGCCGAAATAAAACTTGCAGTTATGCATCAGATTTGCCGAGCCATTGGCACAGCGCGCGGGATGTTAGCAGGTCAAGTCATGGACCTGCTAACTCAGGGCAAACCGTTTTCCAGCGAGCAGCTGGAGCAAATTCACTCCTCTAAGACGGGCGCTTTGATCCAGGCTTCGGTATATTGCTCCGCTCTTGTCTCGGGAGCTGAAGAAGAGGCGCGGAAAAGACTGGGCACCTTTGGCTCCAGCGTGGGATTAGCCTTTCAGATTGTGGATGACATTCTAGACGTCGAAGGTTCCTCGAGGGAATTGGGAAAGACCTCAGGGAAGGATGACCTAAACCACAAAGCCACTTACCCTGCTATGTACGGTTTGCAGACCAGTCGCAAGATTGCCGCCGAACTGGTGAAGAGTGCCATCCACGAAATCAGCTTTTTAGGGCCTCGTGGTGAAGTGCTCACAGAATTGGCTCAATTTATCTCGGTGCGAAGATTCTGAAACGCTGATCAACTGACAACACAACTGACAGCTGACAACTGACCTTAGGAAAGCACGACAGCACCACAGTACGACAGCACCACAGCACCACAGCACCAAAACACGAACGCACGAATGGCAAAACGACGACTCGATGATCTTCTCGTTGAAAAGGGAATTGCTGAGGATCGTCAAGATGCAGCAGCAATTGTCCTGAGCGGTGTGGTTTTGCTCAACGAGCAGAGGATAGACAAACCCGGTACTTTGCTCGACCCTTCTTCTGAATTCCGAATCAAGTCCAAGGAACACAGGTATGTCTCGCGAGGAGGTCTCAAACTGGAGGCTGCCCTGCGTCAATTCGCCGTCCAGGTCCGTCGGAAAGTGTGTCTTGATCTGGGCGCTTCAACCGGTGGATTTACTGACTGCCTGCTGCAGCACGGTGCGCGCAGAGTTTACGCTTTTGATGTGGGCCGGGGACAGCTCGACTGGAAGCTGCGGCAGGATCCCCGCGTGGTGGTTCGAGAGTCAACCAACGTTCGATATCTCAGTCCGTCCATGGTAGACGACCCGGTTGATCTCATTACGGTCGACCTCGCTTTTATCTCTCTACGTCTGGTCCTTCCAGGGCTTAAACAATTTCCTTCCAGCCAGATCATCGCTTTGGTGAAGCCTCAATTCGAAGCCGCACGGGAGGAAGTGGGGGCCGGCGGTATTATTGAAAGTGAGAAGCTCCAAAAGGAGATTGTTCAGCGACTGAAAGAATTTGCGGCAAAAGAGGGCTTCGCGGTTCTTGGTGAAACAGCCTCCGAACTTCAGGGGCAGAAGGGAAACCAAGAATATTTCCTTCACCTGCGGCCGACCCCCACGCAGCCAATTAATTCTTCAAGGTAGCGGGCCAGCCGATCCATGTTGTTGTCGAACTCGCTCCAAAAGGCACGCACACCGGAGTCCGATGTGTCGGAAACGATCTTGGGGGCGAGGGAGGGAACGCGGTATCTGGAGGCGACCTGCAAAGCCGCTGCACTCTCCATATCGCATATAAGAGCCCCGGACTTTCGATAGAGCGACAATCTCGACTTTGCTCGTACAACAGGGACGGAAACCGTGAGTCCGCGACCCGAAACGTCCCAGCCGTGCTTTCGCAGCTTGTCTGTCAAATCAGGATCTGCCGGGAAACAGGACCCATCCTTCAAACACCATTCCTCCGGGAGTATCACCTCTCCCATTCTCAGAGAAGGATCCAACTGACCGGCGGTCCCGGTAAAAACGAAGAGTGAAGGAAGTTCAGATTGAAAAATCTTGTCGAGTTTCGTCCTTGTCCGCTTCGCACCTGGACCCGTGACCAGAAATCGACACTCGACCTGCAGGTGTCCTCGTAAGGCGGACAGCTCTTTTCTTAAGGCACAAGCGATGAGTATCAAAGCCAGCGGATTTCGACGCCGCCGATTCCGGCTCGAATGCGAAGATGAAGGACCTTATCAACCCGGTCCATGTTGTCACTCACGTAAGTGTCTTTGGATTTTTTCTCAAAACCAGAGAGCGATAAACCGGAGAGAAAGCTTTTTGAGAATCGGACTTCTGCCCCAATGTGACGAGGAAGAAGGATCTCGACTCCACCTACACCCATCTCGATCTCAACCTGACCGACATGGTCCCAATCTCCGGAAAAATCGAGAGTCGAGCCTCCAACTCCACCCTGAAATTGGAAGTCCTTGAAAGCAAAGTTACCCAGGCCTGTGACTTCAAGGGCGCCGACGCCGCAGCGAATCACCAAACTTTCACAGGTCGTCTGGTTAGGATCGAGCATGGAGAGCTTGGTTTCCCCTACCCCGCTCTCTAGCCTGAGCCGTTCAACCTTCATACCGCTCAAGTCAATTTCGCTCTCTCCCACGCCGGTACGTCCTTTAAGTCGCAGGGGGATCTGCGGATTCAGACGAAGGTTCAGACGCGTTTTTCCTACCCGCCTCGTCCACTTGCCCTCTCCACTGAGTTCGAATCGAAAACGCCCGACCCGACCCTCACGCTCATACTGGACGCGAGGCTCGAAGGCTCGTTCGTTGTACTCCAAATCGAGTTCATAGACATGAGACGGCTCTCCTGCTTCAATCTGAAGTGTCCCAACGTTTAATTCAACCTCCGCCTCGATCAACTCCTCGTCCTGGACGGGTTCCGACTGCTGGTAGGTCACCAAATGTTCTTCCCCGTCCCAGCCGTCCCACCACAACACGCAGGAGCTGAACAACATTAATGCTGAAACGACTAAGCTTTTACGCATAAACTTTACCCTTTCTTACAGTCCAAGAGATTAATCTCGCTTTTTTATTTGGATCCGAGAATAAGTTGTTTGCAGACGGATTTCCGGTTGGCCCCGACCGGCAACAAACTCCAGCACTTCCATATCCTGCTCGGAGCTGGCCGAGGGTGGTTTGAAATCCGAGACAACTTTTCCTCCTGACGCCTGGGCGGACAATTTGAAGCTGGCTTCAGATGGAATGGAGAGTGTGATTTCACCGTTCCGATTGCTGGCTGATAATGGACCCACCAATGGATCTTCCAGAGAAAGGATGATGTCTCCATATTCGTTTTGAATTTCGGCATCCCCGCGAAAATCAGAAACCACCAGGCGCCGAAGGGAGGTGGCCAGATGGAGCGATCCGGTGATGTCCGACAGGTCGATGGCTGAAGCACGAGCCTGCACACTCACCCCAGCGTACAATCCTTCACCGTTGATCTCTGAATGAGCTGCTCGCACAATGACAGCTCCCCGAATTTCGCTGAGATCCACCCGGCTATAGGAGGTATCCAGTTCCACTTCCTCGGACACTTCTGCAACTTTCACGGCCTTATGAGAGTTTTCAATCCGAACAGCCTTTCCGATATCCGAGATGGTGACTTGAGAACCCGAGCCTTCAATTGTGGCTTTTCCTGACACCGCCTCCACTCGGACCCTGCCAAAATGATTGCGAGCCGAAAAATTGCCTTCGATTCTCCTGGCTGAAATCGAATCATAATCAGTAGCGACCTCAACCTCCCCTGCAACATCCTCGACCTGTACCCTTCCACGCCGATTCTCGATAGACAGATTGCCCTCAATGTGGGCAGCCTTGACCGGACGATACTTGTTTGTGATCTTCACGTCGCCGACAATAAATTCGACTTCAACCTCACCGTGGGAATTTTCCAAATCGCAAGGCGCCTTCACCCTCGATACCCGGATGTCGCCGTATCCGTTATGCAGCCTCAACTGCAGATTTTCGGGAATTCGCACCGTGAAGTGCGTATTGAACCGGTAATTTCGATCCAACTCCTCACGATTGGTCCGCACTCGCAGGGTTTTCCCTTCTATTTCAGATGAAAGAATCACTTCGTCTGCAATCTGGCGAGCCTTGTCTTCAGATCTATGAAAGATAACCTTGCTCAAGTGAACTTCGACATCATCGGACGACCCGGTGTCGACACGAATGTCGCCATACAAGTTCGTCATCTCAAATAATTGCGCTCCATTTAAGGGGATGCGTTCCTCGATCTCCCAGCGATATTTCTTCCCCGTGAATTCCCCAAGGGAAATCTTCCTTTCTCCAATCACCCAGGGAACGTCAAAATCAACAAGCCTTAAAGGCACGCTGGCTGCCTTGCCGGAAGCAAATCCCAGGAACATGATGAAAACTATCCCCACTACCTCAGCTGGTCGAAAGGGCAGTCTTCCCTTCAAGCGGTAAAAGTCGATGATTTTGCCCACGCCGAAAAGAATTAGAATAAGAGGCCAATAGTGACCGAAGATGCCTAACGCATCAATGTCAGTGGTGATCTCAAAGAGAATGAGAAAACCGACCGAAGTCCAGAAAATACCGCCCAAAAGGCCGGCCTTTTTCGGCCGATTGAGCAATTGTGCCTCATCCCAGGTAAAGTGTCTCACCAGCTTGGCCAAGCCCATCCATAGCAGCAACCCGGGAATAACGAATTTCAGCAATTCAAACCATTGGATGCGAAAACTGTACAGATTACCCAGCAAGAACAGGCATCCAAGAGCCATCAAAAGGAGTCCCAATATGAGAGGGAGAATGCTCCGTCGATCAGACATTAGCCATTTTCCTCGTCCTTAAACTCACCCGGGGAGGCCTCCGGGTTCTCCGCCGTTTCGGAGCCCTCCACTGCGTTCACTCGTTTCTCAGAAGAACGTCCCTTGTTGAGAAGATAGTAATCCAAAATGAGATAGATTCCGCCGGCAACGAAAATCAGGGGCCAGCCAAACCTTATTACCTCTCGTAAGCTAAAGACGCCCAGATTACCCAGGAAAAACAAGACCCCCATCAGGACCAGCACACTTCCCCACACTGGCAGATTGATTTCCTCTGACTCTTCTTCGATGGTTTCTGGATGGGCGACTTGCTGACGCAAAATAGATTGGGCCGAGCGATAGGCATCAACAATCATAAAAACATAGAAGGAAATGGCACCCAGGACAAAAATGCCCTCTACTTCGTCGGCTAGCATTGCTAACCCAGCGAAAATGGCGAAGTGAACCACTGCCTTCACATATTGCCGATTGTAAACGGCTCCCAGGCCCGGCACGATGGCGAAGAGAGCAGCCCGGGCAGGTGAATAGTTTGCAAATCGGGGGCTCGAGGCAATCGTGGCTAGTTCCGCGCCGGCTACCAGACAATCCTGGCAGTAAACCTTCCCCTTTATGGTGTGAGAGCATGATGCGCACAAAAATTTACTGCACACCGAACAACTATTTGCCGAATCTAAATCGGGGTGATAGTAGCATTTCATTGGGAATGATCCCCTTTCTCAAGATTTAGATAGTGAAAACGCCCCTCGGACTTCATCTGACATCAAGGTTTGTTCCTATCTTCTTCTAACTGCTCTGGTTGCTCTTCGAGTGTCTCCTCTGGCTGTTTTTGCTGCCTTTCAAGCGACTCGCTGTAACTTTCGAACAGGATGGCGATCAAGTGATAATCAAGACGACTGTATAGATCCTCTTTCAAGAGTCTGATCTCCTCGAAGAGGCGCGTTCTGAAATCCTTCACTTGCATCCATCTCTTGTAGATCTGGTTGGAGAAGCGATAGGATTCTTCAATGATTGTAGATGGCCTCAGCTGCGAGGCGCTTAGTGCCGAGAACCCTGGTCCCCACAGATTGACCATCAAGGAGAGAAAAACGAACATCATCACCGTAGCAAAAGCGTAGCGCTGAGTTAGGAAAGGATTAACCGTTGGAATAACCAGATCTTTCCACAATGAGCGCTTCTGTGGCTTACCGGAGGTTCTTTCTAGAATCCGATCTACCAAATCCTCAGGAGGCTCCAGCGTCGGGAAGTAGGCTAGTTCCTGCTGCAAATCTCTTACCTCTTGCAGCAGACTCGCGCAATCCGGGCAGCGCTCGGCATGTACAGAGATCGCTTCGTGAACACGACGGTCCAGTGTCTCATCCAGGTAATCCGAAATTAGGGTTTCAAATCTTGAGCAATTCATTAATTCTTCCAACTACATATTCCCTGATTTCACGCCTCACTGATCACACTGTGGGTCGATCTTCAAGAGGGTTTCGCTTGACCCACTTAGCCAATTCAACTCTGCCGCGATTGATTCTCGACTTGACGGTACCCTCTGGAATCTCCAGTGTCTGAGCGATTTCCTGATAGGTCAAATCTTCAATGTCTCGGAGTACCACGGCCTCTTTGAGCTCTGGAGTCAAGGTCTGTAATCCTTTCATTAGAAATTCAGCCTTCTCTCTTAGATACAAATTGTCAAACGGGCTCGGTCTCTGAGAACGCTCGTGAAAATCCAATGTCTCGATTTCTTCACTTCCTGCCACATATTTTTCTCGCCGAGTGGCTCGATAGTGGTCGATGACAGCATTCCTTCCCACTCGCATGATCCAATTACGTAAGGAACCCACTTCGGGAGAGAAACTGGACAGATTCTGATAGACTTTCAGGAAGATCTCTTGAGTAAGCTCCTCAGCCGTGTGAAAGTGCCCTGTGTACCGATAGGCCATATTGAACATCCTCTTGGAATAATGCTGCACTAATCTCTCCCATGCTCGAGCATCACCTTCTAAGCAACCTTGAACGAGCTTTGCATCCGACTCTTGCAATGGACTTCCTCTTCATTCCACCCTCATCTGCTTGTGTTGAACGGAGTAGAGCACCCAAAAGTTCCGTCGCCTACAGACCCATGCTGATGAAAGCGGCCGACTTCTTTTTTTGGACAGATCCGAATTTTATAGCATCATTGCAAATCAAATGGTATCTATCTGCTATGCGCTGTCCTTTCTGCAATAGTCGAAAAGACCGAGTAGTCGATTCACGTGAAAGTAAAGAAGGCAATGTGATTCGCCGCCGCCGAGAATGTTTGAATTGCAAGCGGCGATTGACCAGTTACGAGAGAATTGAAGAAATCCCCTTCATGGTGGTGAAGAAAGGTGGAAGCCGAGAGAGCTTTGAGCGTTCGAAGCTGCTGGAGGGGTTGTTAAAAGCTTGCGAAAAGAGGCCCGTTCCCGCCCGCCAATTGGAAGAAATCGTGGAAGAGGTTGAACAGCGCTTTCGCGAAACACAGGACCGGGAACTGACCTCACAGGAGATTGGCGAATACTCGATGGGCCGCCTCAAGGAGATTGATAACGTCGCCTACGTGCGGTTTGCTTCAGTGTATTTGGAATTTAAGGACGTACGAGAGTTTACGAGGGAAATCAATCAACTTTTCGAGGGCGAAAAGTGACCGGATGAATTTGGACAGACCCTGCGAATCAGATCTCATCGATTGGATCAGTCGGCACACTCAGCATTTTCCATCGTCGATTATCAAAAACATCGGAGATGACTGTGCCGTGTTTGATCCTCGGTTCACGCCCAGGTTGGCTGTCACAACAGACATGCTATTGGAAGACGTACATTTTCGTCGCCGCTGGATCAGTCCCTATTTTCTAGGTCGAAAATCTCTCGCGGTGAATCTCAGTGATTTGGCGGCTGTGGGTGCGGTACCTTATGCCTGCCTCCTAAGTTTGGCCTTGCCTCCCGATCTCACGCCAGACTACTTTCACTCCTTCATGAAGGGATTCTTGGAAGAAGGCGCATGTTGGCATGCTCCACTGATCGGGGGAGATCTGTCCCGGAGTGAAAAGATCTATGTAAGCGTGACGGCCTGGGGGTCCCTCGAAGCCGGAGACCCGGTTTGGCGGTCCCAGGGACAAGATGGGGACAAAGTGGTACTGGTTGGGGAGATCGGGCTTGCCAGAGTGGGCCTCGAGATTCTCCAGCAAGAAGATCCGTCTCAGATTTGGAAGATAAACAGCGAAAATAAATTGGCCCAGTGGGCGGGAGATAGTTTTCGCTATCGGTGCCTCAAGGCCCACCTATTACCCAAGGCACTGGTTCAAGTTGGGAGTTGGTTGTGTAGAAATCGCTTGGCCAATGCCATGATCGACATCAGTGACGGACTGGCTTCTGACCTATTTCATATCGCCTGTCAAAGTCAGTTGGTGGCAGAAATTGAAGTTGAGCAGTTGCCTTTACCCGAACAAGCCATTGGCCAGTTAGACCCACTGGAAGCGGCTCTCAATGGGGGAGAAGACCATGCTCTGATCTTTACGGCATCACAAGAACAACTCGATCGTCTGAGTTCAAGCTACCCCACCAACTTTCCGCCCTATCGGGTCATTGGTAAGCTCTCAGGCGGTGAGCCTTCTCTGTACCTCAAGCGAAAGGGAAAACAGGAAAAATACGAACCGAGAGGATTTAATCACTTCAGGTGAAACGGATATATACCACCATTCGCTCCCTCCTCCTGGTTCAAGATACGCTTGAGCGTACCGCTCTGGCATTTTCACTGGGCGTTTTTCTTGGATTCTCCCCTTTGATCGGTCTTCACGCCATCTTGGCCCTGATTGTTGCTTTTGCTTTCCGCTTAAACAAGGTAGCTGTCTTGATCGGAGCCTCCATAAACAATCCTTGGACAATTGTTCCTTATTACAGTTTCGCTACCTGGTTTGGAATCCAACTGATAGGAGTCCCGGAGGGAATATCCCTACCTCAAGTGGGCCTTTCGCATCTGCTTCAAGGGGAGTTTTGGACTTGGCTGCTCTCTCAGTGGAGACTGCTCATTCCGGCTTTTCTCGGTTCTCTTGTACTCTGTACAATTCTGTCTCTGTTCTCCTACGCCTTGGCCTTGATCCTGCTGAAGAGATATTCAGCTGCCAGCTGACAGCTGAATAGGAGCCAGGAGACAGGAGTCAGGAGTCAATATATCCATGAAAATCCGTTCAGATCCGTGTGATCCGTGA